>JBIIWL010000313.1:0-2512 GCA_044338885.1 Fibrobacteria bacterium | reverse complement strand
CCCCGAGAAGGTCGACATGGTGATCTTCCGTGAGAACACCGAAGACATTTACGCGGGCATCGAGTGGAAGGGCGGGACTGAAGACGCCGCCAAGATGCTTGGCTTCCTGGAAAAAGAGTACCCCAAGCAATTCGCAAAGATCCGCTTCGGCACTGAGAAGTCATCGCAAGCCTGGCAGTCGTTGCTTGAGGCTGTGGGCGTGCCTGCCCGCACTGTGAGCGTGGATGTGGGCGTGGGCGTGAAGGCGGTCAGCCAATTGGGCACCGAGCGTCTGATGTACAGCGCCATCGAGTATGCGATCAAGCACAAGCGCAAGAGCGTGACGATCGTTCATAAGGGCAACATCATGAAGTTCACCGAAGGGGGATTCCGTGATTGGAGCTACCGCGTGGCGAAAGAGTTCTTCGGCGCGGAGCCGATCGACGGTGGCCCGTGGTGCAAGATCCCCGAAGGCAAGCCGGGCGCGGGCCTCATCATTAAAGACTCGATCGCCGACATCGCGCTGCAGCAAGTGCTGACGCGCCCCGAAGACTTCGACGTGATCGCCACGTTGAACCTCAACGGCGATTACCTCTCGGACGCCCTGGCGGCACAGGTGGGCGGCATCGGCATCGCGCCGGGCGGCAACATCAACTACCTCACGGGCCACGCGATTTTTGAAGCGACTCACGGTACCGCACCGAAGTACGCGAACCTCGATAAGGTGAACCCGGGCTCGGTCGTGCTTTCGGCCGTGATGATGCTTGATCACCTTGGTTGGAACGAAGCGGCGCGCGCGATCGAAGGCGCCCTTGAGACGACCATCGGCGCGAAGACGGTGACCTACGACTTTGCCCGCCTCATGGACGGCGCTCAAGAAGTGGGCTGCATGGCATTCGGCAAGCTGGTTGCGGACGCGATTCCGGGGAAATAATTGGTTTGCTCAATGCTCAATGAGAAGCGCTCAATTTAACGAGCACAGACCTTTGAGCGTTGAACAGCGAGTACGGGGTGATAAACAGTGAGCATTGTTCATTGCTCATTGAGCATTGAACAATGATGGCCTAGCAGGAACAGGACGGAGCACGAGATGACGACAGAGACCGCCAACGAGGGTAAAGAGGTTTTGTTCACGATCATGCGTGACCACCTCGACACGGGTATGCGCGGATTTCCTGTGGGTACGTGCCCGATCAGCGATGTCGACCCGGTCAAGGGTTTGAGCTACGGCGGTTTTCCGATTGCTGACCTGGCTCATCTCGAGCCCGAAGAGGTCATCCATTTGCTGCTTCGCAAAGAGTTGCCCGATACGAACAAGCTGGCGGTGTTTCACGGCGAGCTGATTGGTCAAGGCGCTCTGAACCCGGGCATTATCAAGCTGCTGGAGTCGTTCCCCCGCGATGGCCACCCGATGAAGTGGTTGCTTGGTGGCCTTGTGGCGATGGGCATGTTTGAGGCTCATGGCGATTACCGTAAAGATTGCTTGCGCGTGATCGCGCAGTTGCCCGAGTTGGTGGCGGCGATTTACCGCATTCGTAGCGGTTGGGGCGCGCCGATCGCGTCGAAGCCCGAGCTGGGTTGGGTGGAAAACTTTGTGCATATGCTGGGCGCACCGGGTGCCTCGGCAGATCTGACGCGCTTGATGCGCGTGTTTACGATTCTGCATTTCGACCACGGCGGCGGTAACTTGTCGACCTTTGTGGGCAAGGCGATCGCCTCGGGGCAAGAAGACATGTACGGCTCGCTCGCGGGTGCTATGGCGGCCCTCGCGGGTCCGTTGCATGGTATGGCGAACCAAGAGTGCTTGCGTTTTGTGAAAGAGGTGGCGGCGGAGATCAAAGACCCGACGAACCTCGATGAGGTGAGCCAGTACGTTGAGAACCGCCTCGCGACGGGTGGCGTGTTGTTTGGTTTTGGTCATGCGGTGCTGCGGGTTGAAGACCCGCGCGCGACGGTACAGTATGCCTTGGGCGAAGAGATCGCGCAAGACGATCCGCTGTTCCGCCTCGCCGTGTCGCTGCGCACAGCCGGTGTTGAGGCGCTCAAAAAACGCCCGAAGATTTCGAACCCCTACCCCAATGTTGATGCGGTGTCGGGTACGTTGCTCAATGCCTGCGGCCTGACGGATGAGTCGTACTACACGGTGCTGTTTGGCCTGGCGCGTTGCGTGGGTATTGCGTCGCAGATCGTGTGGGAACGCACCGAGGCGCGTGGTGGCAAGGGCTTGCCGATCGTACGGCCGAAGTACCTGTATACCGGGCCGGAAGTCAAAGCCTGATCGTAGGGCCGAGGCTCGCCTCGGCTAGGCCCGTCGTAGTTTGAGTAATGTGATGATTTTGAGGTCTCCTGGTGAAAACCGGGGGGCCTTTTTGTTTTTGGTTCAAAACGTGGCGGTGGTCACCGAGCAGGCGCCTCAATGAGACGGTCAATTTGTCGAGGTGGGGAGAATTGTGGGGGTTGGGGGGCCGAGGGCCCGGTGTCTTCCGCGGGCCGTATGGTGGGAGTTGTGATACGATGTGTACAGAGAGGAATA
>JBIIWL010000311.1:0-2521 GCA_044338885.1 Fibrobacteria bacterium | reverse complement strand
CCTACGGGCGGCTCGATCGCCCTGAGGCGATTATTCCCATCCTCGAAGAAGCGTGGGAAACCACGCGTACTCCAATGTTTGGGTTGACCTTGGCCGCACATTACGAATCGGTGGGCAGAAACCTTTCGTTGCTTAAAACCGCTCGGCAACTGGCCGCTTTGCGCCCTGCAGATGATCTTGAAGCCGATGCGTTGCTCGCTCGTGCCTATGTGCTCGCCGATCGACCTGATTCGGCACTCATCGTGGCGGCGCGCTTGCGTGCGGCCAACCCCGATGATGTCGGGTTGCGTGTGATGCAGGCCTCATTGCTGTTCGAGCGTGGTCGCTATAAAGAGGCACGACCCCTAGCGGTTGAGCTGGCCAAAGATGCGCCTGAGGTTGCGGCTCATCATCTGTTAGAAGGCTCTGTGTTGCTCGAACTCAGTGCGAAACCCAAAGTGGTGCGCGCCGCGCTAGACCGCGCCCTCACCCTCGCGCCGCTGTCCCCGGACGTGAGGGCACGCCGCGCTTATGCGACCTATGTGTGGGGCGGCGCGCCGGACTCCCTGACGGTAGACGGCGTGCTGGCGATCGAAGTGGGGTCTTCACGGTCGGCATCCAGTATCAGTGGCATGACGGTCAATGAGGCCTTAGGTGACAGCGTCAGCGATGAGCGTCGCGCGTTGCTCGAAGGGCTTGCACACGCGCGTCTCGCCCAAGATCTGCTGCCACGCGAACCGGGTCAGCGGCCTGCGGTGTATTCGGATTCGAGCGCGGCCCGCCGTCACCGGCTGATCGCACTCGGTCGGTACGAGGCCATCCTGTCGAAAAACTCGGGCCATCGGGCCGCGCTTTTTGAAGCCGGGGCCTTGTCTGAGAGGCTTGGCGATTTCGAGAGGTCAAAATCACTCTTACGTCGACTGGTCGCGCGCGACACGCTTCATGCCACGGCCATGAACTATCTCGCCTATACGATTATCGAGCAAGACTCAATCACTCCCCTCGAGCGCGAGGAGTCGCGGCAAATGCTCACGCGCGCACTCAAACTCGACCCCGAGAACGGTGCGTTCATGGATTCGTGGGGCTGGTGGCATTTTAAAAACGGTGAGCCAGACAGCGCCTTGGTGTGGCTGAATGCGGCTTACGAGGCAGTCCCCGGCGATCCCGCCGTGTTGGACCACATCCTGCAAGCCCAAATTGTGGCCGGTCAGCCGACCGAAGCCTGCCAGACCGCGCGTCGCCTCCAAGCGATTGACCCGCGTTACCCCGCGAACAAGGTTTGTGACGGCTCGCCGACCAAGTCTGCTGTAAAGCACGCGACCGGGTCAACGCGATGAGAGCGGCCCCCACTAGGCCCATGCGCTCCCGCCGTGGTGCTGTGATCGTCCTCGCCAGCGTGGTAGGGCTCACGTTAACCGCGTGCGCGCCGGTTCTTCAGGACCCCTGGGGCCAAGCGGTCAGTCGGGGAGAGGCGCCGGCCGCACGGCCGATCCCCAAATCGATTCAAGCTGATCTGGGCGTGCGGGCCAACAGTGCGGGAGCGATGCCCCTGACCTCACGTCTTTATGGAGAACCCTCCGCGCGGTATCGCCTCGATGTGTTTGGGTTCTTCACTCCGATTGCCGCCTCATGGTTGTGGCGTGATGAGGCCTGGACCCTTGTCCGCCACGATACCCGGGAGGTCATCCAATCCACCGGAAATTCCATCGTCCTCGAAGGAGCCACCCCCCTCATTGTGCCGGATGTGCATGCGGTATTTGGCTTCTTATGGGGCAATCCGTTGCCGGGGTATAGGGGCGAGGCACTGGAGACCGACTCGGGTGGTGTGTTTTGGACTGCAGGGGGCATACCCTGGCGCGGACGGTTCGATCAAAAAACCGGACTCTGTCTCGAAGCCTCATCGGCCGAGCTGACTTTAAAATACGGTCGTCATGTGATGCGCCGCGGTGTTGTGATCCCCGGTGAAGTACAGGTGTTCCTCGGGACAGAGAAGGTGCTCACAATCGAAGTGCGAGACCTGGTTGAGACTCCGATTTGGCGGAAAGATCCATTTACCCTGATTGTTCCGCCTGGATACGACACGTTGAGTCCGCGCTAAGAACTTTCGATTTATGGCCTTCTGGGCGCCCTTTTCCCTTGTCATCCCTACCGGCGTTGTTTAACTTTTCACCCCTGCGTGGTGGACGTAGCTCAGTTGGTAGAGCAGCGGTTTGTGGTACCGCTGGCCGGGGGTTCAAGTCCCCTCGTTCACCCCGCTAATCTCTTTTTTTTGTTTCGTGATTCATTTCGAATCGGGCGGTTGCCTTCGAAATCAAAACGAACTGCACCCAATTTCACCATCGCGCTCGTTCATCCGTCTCAACGGTGCAGACCTTTGCGCACGCGAGTCTTGGGGAGTCCCCCCAAAAATTTCCGAAAATTGGCCCGGTCATCGTTATCGAAACCGGGTAAAAGCTGGGGTAGGTTTCCCTCATGACCTCAAATTCTTTAGTCATTCTGACAATTTCACAGAATTTGAAACGCCGTTCTGACTTGAATTGGT
>JBIIWL010000312.1:0-2521 GCA_044338885.1 Fibrobacteria bacterium | reverse complement strand
CCCCCACACGCGAGGCCCTATTGCCTTTGCTAAAACGAGACGCGGGCGCAGACCACGCCGTATTTTGCGGGTCATTGTATTTGCTGGGCGAGGTGATCCCGCTCCTAGCGCCCGATTACCCCGGTTTGGAAGAATTCGAAAGGCTGAAAAGGGAGGATGAGGCGGAAAAGGAAACCTGAAATCCGAAATCTGAAACATGAAATAATGGCGGTTTGGGGCGATTTCGTCTTCGGCACATCCTGATCAATTCATGACCTCGGCCTTTGGTTTCAGCTTTCATGTTTCTGATTTCATCTTTTCGTCTATCTTCCTCTCCATGGACGCCGTCAAGCTTAAGAACTCGTGCATTTGCGGGAACACGCAACCGTATGTCGAGTGTTGCGGGCTGTACGCGATCGCGCCCGATGCGTTCGACGGAGCCGTGGGCGGCGAGGCGAATGTCGTCGGTTTTTTTGCAGCGGCTGAACGGGCCGCCTTCCGTCACGACCTTCATGACTTGTACATGTATTTGTTCCCGCATCGCAACCTGTATCAAGCCTATTGGGAGCGGCTCAGTCAAGAATCCTACCCCCATCATTTGCTGATGGCAGATGCGGATTACGGCCGCACCGTGATGGCAAACTTTTTTTGGGATTACTCCGTACAGTTTTCGGATGCTCGCCCCATTCTGCGTGCGGCGCGCGACGTGGAAGAAAAAGACCTACGCCTGTCGAATGACTTTCGCCAATGGAGCTTGGCTCCCTTGTGGGTGTGGTTGGTGCTTGAGTCCGATGGCCGGCGTGCCACCATTCGTATGATCGATTCGCAAAAAGTTGTGACTGTCGAGCACGGGGGTGAATTGCCGGGGGCGGGGGGGGTGTTTGCCGGGCGCGTGCTCCCGTATCGCGGTCGCGCCCAGATTCATCCGGCGGTGTTGGTGTTCCCTACCATGGAAGCAGATCTGTTGCGCGAGCGTTTGCACAGTGTTCACCGCGCGCTCGGCGTCAAGTCGGGTGCGGGCATTCGGCCAGATGTGCATTGTGACGAATGGCGCCGTCATGGCGCGCTGGTGCTCGGGTTGTGGCGCGAAACCATGTACGACGCGCGGGTCGGTGTTCCTGCCCGCACGATGGCCCCGCCTCAATCGTTCCGCTTGCCGGTGGGCGTGCCTGCGGCGGGTGTCACCGGTACCGATCGCGCCGACATGGCGCGGGCCTTACGTTTGGGTGGCGCCGTCTCGCTGGACGGGCGCCCCAACGGTTCCCGATTCGATTTACGCTACCGCGCACTCACGCTCGCTCGCCTTGAAATCGAATCGGATGGGTGGTTAAACGTGACCTTACTTGATGAGGCCTATCGCTCCCATGTGTTTCACTGGTTAGGCGATCACCTCGATGCTTCGGCCCGGGCCATTGGCCCGGCGCTGCAGGCAGCGCGTGAGCAGTCCGCCTTACCGGCACCGGGGCAGTGGGCCGAGTGGGCGCGTACGCCGCACGTGAGCCTCGGCGGTGAAACCCCGCTCGAAGCGGGTGCGCATGATTTCGGGCGACGCCGCCTCACGGCGGTATTGAACAGCCTCTCGATTAAAGACGACGAGCTGACTGCGCTGCGTCAACACCTCGGGTTGTGAGGTCACTCTGTGTCTCGACGGTTTAGCGCCGACTTCTGTTTCACCCTCCTCGTTTTTGTGTTCGGCGTTGCCGCGGCTCCGGCGGCCGCTGAGCCGCCGCTGCACGCAGTCGGCCGCCATCTCGCGGGGCCGGGGGGTTTTACCGCCCCTGATTTTAACCTGCTGATCAATTACCGCGCGCCGCTCCCGCCTGCACCCAAGGCGGTGGTGTCCCTCTTGCAAGACCCGCGTCGTATCGACTCGCTGCTACCGGCTTTGCGCGCCTCGCTGGGCGAGAGAGGATCCGATGGTCTCGATCGTTCCACTGACCCGCTCGGTTCCTCGATGCTCGTCGCTTCGGAACCATTGTGGCCCTGGCTTGATGCGGGGGCCGTACCGCGAGCACGGGTGAGTCAGCCGCACAGCGCCAAGAGTCTCGCCGCAGTGTTGCATGCCGGAGGGGCTTCGCTGCGCCGCTTTGCCGATACCCTCACGCCCCAGGAGCAACGCTGGCTGCGACTTCGGGCGCCGGCCTTATTCCGCCACAACGCAGATGACACATTACTCGGGCCGGTGGAGCGCGAGCGCGAACGGCTGAACGGCGAAGTGGTGGTCGATTCGGTGTTGGGGTTGGCCGCCCGGCTTTCCTTGCCCGTGTTGGCCGAGTCGGCACGCGATTTCGACGAGGCCTTACGAGGCGTGTTGGCCGCGCTGGGCGGCCCCGGCGGCGTCGCCTCTGCAGAATCTTTATTGGTCGCCCTGCGGCGCGAAGGCATCCCGGTCTTCTTCGGCACACACGGTCGCGACGTTCATCGCCTTGAGGCTTTACTCGCGCCCCAGCGTCGCGGTATTGTGTTCGACCCCGGCGGCGATGATCACTACGAGCTCGCCGGGATGGCCCATCCGGGTGGGTGGCTGATCATTATCGATGTG
>JBIIWL010000309.1:0-2524 GCA_044338885.1 Fibrobacteria bacterium | reverse complement strand
TGTGCCCTGATCGACGAAGATGATGAACACGATGACCGCGAGGACGAGAGCGAGAATCGCGGCAAGCATAGGAATGCTGCGCTCACCAGAAAACACTAGCTCCGCTTCGCTAAATACGGCACGCGGCATTTCAGCCATGATCCCGATGAAGATGATCAGAGAGATACCATTGCCCAGGCCCCGTGCGGTGATCTGCTCACCAAGCCACACGATGAACATGGAGCCGGCGGTGAGAGTCAAGGCGGTGAGCATCACGAAAGCAGTACGGGAAACACCATCGACCACAAGACCAGCGCCGCTGGAGGTTGTTTGGCTATACAGCCAGTTCCCGATGCCGATGCCCTGGAAGAAGCTCAGAATGATCGTCAAGTAGCGGGTCCACTGACCCAACTTGGCGCGGCCTTCTTGGCCTTGCTTCTGCATGGCTTGAATGCTCGGGATCACCGCGCCCATGATCTGAATGATAATGGAGGCGGAAATGTAGGGCATGATGCCCAGAGAGAACACCGAAGCGCGCTGCAAAGCGCCACCCACGAAGGTGTTGTAAAGTCCGAACAGGTTATTGCTGGGGCCGTTGAAAAAATCCGCGATCGCGGCGCTGTCGATTCCAGGCAGCGGCACAAACCCTCCTACCCGGTACACCGCGAGGATGCCGAGCGTGAAGAGGATCTTGTCCCGAAGGTCCTTGATCCGGAAAATATTGAGAAAGCCCTGCAATGCCTGCACGTTAGATAACCTCTGCCTTGCCCCCGGCAGCCTCGATGGCGGCCTTGGCGGTAGCACTGAAGCGATGAGCCTGCACGGTAAGGGCCTTGGATACGGCACCAGTTCCGAGAACCTTGACCTCAAGGCCACGGTTGCTGATCAGACCAGCTTTGTGCATATCTGCAACAGTAACAGTGCCGTCGAAACGCTTGTCGAGCACGCCAATGTTCACGATTTCAACTTCGGCAAAGTGCGAATTGAAACCACGCTTGGGAACGCGACGTTGCAGAGGAGTCTGACCGCCTTCGAAGTTAGCAGGGATGCCGCCGCTCTTACGAGCAGTTTGACCCTTACCACCGCGACCGGACGTCTTGCCCAGGCCGGAGCCTTCGCCGCGACCCTTCTTGAAACGCTTCTTCATCGAGCCCTTGGCGGGGCGGAGCTGGTTGAGCTTCATTACTTGACCTCTTCAACCTTCACAAGGTGAGCCACGACGCGGATCATACCGTCCAGCGCGGGAGACTTCTTCTGCACAACACTCTTGCGGATGCCACGCAAACCGAGGGCGCGCAAAGTGCGCACCTGGGCTTGAATGCAACGAGCCGAGCTGCGGATCTGAGTGATTTTCAGGCTTTCCATGGAACCTATTCCTTACTGTAGCGTCCCGGGATTACCGGGACGGGGCCTGCGCCTGGCGAAGTGCCGTGAATTCTTTGCGCGAGCGCTGTTCGGTCAAGCCGGCCAAAGTGGCCTTCACCACGTTGTGCGGGTTGGTCGAGCCAATGCTCTTGGTGAGCACGTCGTGCACACCGGCGAGTTCCAAAACGGCGCGCGATGCACCGCCAGCGATAACGCCCGTACCCGGAGAGGCGGGGCGAAGGTAGACCTTGGCCGCACCATAAGTCGCGTACACCTCATGAGGGATGGTCTTGTTGCGCAAGATCACATCGACCATGTTTTTGTGCGCGTTTTCGGTAGCCTTACGGATGGCTTCCGCCACTTCGTTCGCCTTACCGGAACCGATACCAACGCGACCGTTGCCGTTACCGACCACGACGATGGAGTTGAAGCTGAAGCGGCGTCCGCCCTTCACAACCTTGGCGCAACGGTTGATCGCTACGACTTTTTCCTGGAACTCGCTCTTGACTTCGTCACCGCCCTGAGGGCCGCGCGAGTTATTCGGACTAAAATTCAAGGCCGGCCTCCCGAGCTGCTTCGGCCACGGCTTTCACGCGACCATGATAGAGATAACCACCGCGGTCGAATACGACCTTCTTGATACCCTTTTCGATAGCACGCTCAGCGATGAGCTTGCCCAAAGCGGCGGAGACCACCGACTTTGCACCTTCCGCAGAGCGGAGTTCCGGTGCCAGGGAAGAAATCTGGATGATGGATTGTCCGGTCTGATCGTTGATGATCTGAGCGTACATGTGATTCAGGCTGCGACGCACACAGAGACGCGGACGTTCTGCGGTGCCAGCCGTATGCTTGCGGATACGCTCGTGACGCGCGATGCGCGTCTCGCGACGAATTTTGGATTTATTACCGAACATTTTTGGTTCCTTGATTCCGAAGGCGGGATGGACCTTTTCCAGCCCGACCCTTCAGAGGTTCTTAAGTCTTCTTGACTTCTTTCTGGATCACAACTTCGTTCGCATAACGAACGCCCTTGCCCTTATACGGCTCGGGGGGGCGGAAGCCACGGATGGTGGCGGCGACTTGGCCGACCATTTGGCGATCCACACCTTCAACGATGATTTTGACGTTGCCGTCCATCTTGAGGGTGATACCTGCGGGCGGAGTGAAAACAACCGGATGA
>JBIIWL010000310.1:0-2524 GCA_044338885.1 Fibrobacteria bacterium | reverse complement strand
TCGCCCAGACCCACAAAAACGAAGGGCGGCCCGTCTTGGAAGATCGGGCCGCCCGTTTCGTATTCATCCGATGACAAAGGGGGGAAGGATGGTCGGGACGGCGGGATTCGAACCCACGACCACTTGAACCCCATTCAAGTACTCTACCAGACTGAGCCACGTCCCGAACAGGCGGGACAATGTAAAAGCCCAAGGAGGTGCCGTCAACGAAAAGTGCAGTTCCGCACCCCGTTAAGTGCCGAATTCAGCAAAAATCCCGGAGGCCCGCCACTCCACCCTCACCCGAGACGCGAATGAACACGGTGCGCGAGGGTGAGATCACCCCCAAAACTCCGTGAATACGATGCAAGTCGTCTGTGTTAAATTTTGTGGCTCAAAAACCGCAGAAAACCACAACGTCTTCCCATCGCTCGGAGCACTCGTGCACGCATCATCCGTTCTGTCCGCCCTCGACCGCGCTCGCAAAGCCTACCACCCCAAATTGCCGCCGGCGCTCGCTCATGGCGCGAATAATGTGACGGTTGAAAAAGGGGCCGCCACGCAACCAGTGAAGGATATGGAGGCGATCAAGGCCGCGTTCCCGCATACGTACGGTTTGCCGCTGTTGTCGATGACGGCGTCGACGGGTGGTGCTTCCGCGGATCAGAAGGCGCTCAAGGTGGGGGTGGTGTTGTCGGGCGGTCAGGCTCCCGGTGGCCATAATGTGATCGCGGGCATTTTTGATGCCGTAAGCGCGATTCATAAAGACAGCCAGGTGTTCGGCTTTAGCGGCGGCCCCGGTGGTTTGGAGCACGGCAAATACGAGATCATCACGCCTGAGCTGATGGATGCGTATCGCAACACAGGTGGTTTTGACATCATCGGTTCGGGCAGAACGAAGCTCGAGACCACCGAGCAGTTCGACCGTTGCATCGAGGTGATCAAAACCTTAGGCCTCGACGCCGTGGTGATCATTGGCGGTGACGATTCCAACACCAACGCCGCCGTGCTGGGTGAATACTTTTTGGCGAAGGGCCTCACGACGTCGGTGGTGGGCGTGCCTAAGACCATCGACGGCGACCTTAAGAACGAACAGATCCCCACGTCGTTCGGTTTCGATACCGCGGTCAAGACGTACTCCGAGCTGATCGGCAACATCGCGCGCGATGCGCGCTCGGCCCGCAAGTACTGGCACTTCATTAAGCTGATGGGTCGCTCGGCGAGCCATATCACGCTCGAAGCGGGTTTGCAGACGCGCGCCAACGTGACGCTGATCTCCGAAGAGATCGAAGCGAAGGCCATGACGCTCGATCAGGTTGTGGACATTATCGTTTCGGCCATCAAGGCGCGCGCGGCGCAGGGCAACAATTACGGTGTGGTGCTCGTGCCCGAAGGTTTGGTTGAGTTCGTGCCCGCGCTCAAAGCGCTTGTGGCTGAAGTGAACCACTTGTTGGCTGAAAAAGAGGCCGAGTTTTCAAAGCTTGAAAAAACCGCCGACAAAATTGCGACGCTCGCGAGCTGGCTGAAGGCCGATACCGCCGCGACGTTTGCGTCACTCCCCGTCTCGATTCAGTCGCAGCTCTTGCTCGACCGCGACCCGCATGGCAACGTGCAGGTGTCGCTCATCGAGACCGAAAAGTTGCTGTCTGAAATCGTCGCCAACAAGCTGAAGGGCGACGCCGCGTTTAAGGCCGCCGGTGGTAAGTTTGCGGCACAACATCACTTCTTCGGTTACGAAGGTCGCGCGGCGGCGCCGTCGAACTTTGACGCCGACTATTGCTACGGCCTTGGCTCGGTGGCCGGCGTGCTCATCCAGGGTGGCCACACCGGTTACATGGCCTCCATCCGCAACCTCTCCAAAGGCCCTGCCAATTGGATCGCCGGCGGCATTCCTATCACCATGCTGTTCAACATGGAGCAACGCCACGGCAAGCTCAAGCCGGTGATTCAAAAGGCGCTCGTCGAACTCGACAGCCCGGCGTTTAAAGAGCTCGTCGCGCACCGCGACGCGTGGGCCGTTGAAGACGCGTACTTGTTCCCCGGCCCGATTCAGTACTTCGGCCCGGCGGAAGTGTGTGACGCGATTACGAAGACGCTGGAGTTGGAACAAGGATAAAATGCTCAATGAGCAATGCTCAATGCTCAAAGTTTAGTGGGCTAGTCCGGCCATGAAAGAGCATTGATGTGTGTGGTGTTTTGGTAGGCGGCCTCATTGGGGTCGCCTATTTTATTTAAGGACTCAAGAGATCACCTTCAAGTTTTGCGCGATGCTTCACTTTCATTCGTCTGAACAGAATTGAGATGGATTGCTAGCCTGTTGACATGTTATTTGCATCGCAGGATATTTCTGTACGCACGAAGCAATTCGCTCTGAGAATCGCGAGGCTCTATTCGTCTTTACCAAAGGACACGCTTTCACAAGTTTTTGGGAAGCAGCTCTTGCGTTCAGGCACATCGGTCGGTGCACATGTCCGAGAAGGCAGGCATAGTCGCAGCGATGCGGAACTTTACAGCAAGGTCAGCGTTGCCTTGCAAGAACTGGAAG
>JBIIWL010000085.1:0-7406 GCA_044338885.1 Fibrobacteria bacterium | reverse complement strand
CGTCGGCCAAACCACCGCGACGTTGACGGTGACCGGTCTCACCCTCGCGAACCACAACGACACCTACAAGGCCGTGGTCGGCAATGCGAACGGGACCGTCGTATCGAATCCTGCCGTTTTGACGGTACGCGCGCCCCTGTCGCGTGCGCAAATGCTCGTGATCGGTGATTCACTCGTCATGATGAACTGCACAGGTTGCCATGGCTCGGAATTGCGCGGACAGGCAGGCGGCGTACCTCCGTTGGCCTACTCAGATTATTTCATGGCCGACCGCCGCAACATCATTCGCACTCTGCTCACAGGCCGCGACGATTCCATCTTCGTGAATGGTTTGTCCTACCAAGGCTCGATGCCCGGCTGGGATTGGTTGAGCGATAGCGATATTGCCTCGATCCTGACCTACATCCGCGTCGTCCACAATGATTCGCTGGTCACCACCTGCAACTCCAACAACCTCGATCCGGATGGATTCGCCACCTGCGCCAAAACGGCTCGTAGCCCTTCAGTGATTGCGTCTGACTCCATCGCCGTTTCTGAAGTGAAGGCCATCCGTGATAGCTTGTCAGCCGCTGCCTCTGCTAAAAAAGGGTTTCGCCACTACTAAGGTCGTCGCGAGCCTCTCGTAGAGTCCAGATCACAAAACCCCTGCCTTGAGGTGAACTGCCATGTTTAATTTTTCTCGCAGAATGAACCTCAAAGCCGCGAGCGCCCTAGCGCTCGCGGGGGTTCTTGTGTTAACCGGGTGCTTTGGACTTGGCGATGATGACGACACCCCGGCCTCAGTCCCGGTGATCGTATCCCAACCTTCCGATAAGGCCATCATCATTGGCCAAAACGCCACGTTCACCGTCACCGCCACCGGTGCCACTCGTTTTCAGTGGGTCCGCAATGGGAACGATACCCTCGCGGGTCAGAACACCGCCGTACTGACCATCACAAGCGCGTCACTCACGGACAGCGGTGCGACCTATAAGTGTGTGGTGAGCAACGCCAAGGGTTCTATTGCCACGCGCAGCGCGCTCCTCACGGTGAGCTCCGGACTGATCACATTAACTCGGGCCCAACTGTTGGATACCGGTTCGGCTCTTTATCAAAGCAATTGTTCCGGATGCCACGGTCCCTCAGGACAAGGGGCCCGTGGGCCCACAGTGGCCAACTCCGACTACGTCATGGGTGGAGACAAGCGACTGATCGCCACCTTGCTCATTGGGGTCCCCAACCAGATCACCGTCAACGGTGTGCAATACGATGGCGGGGGCATGCCAGCCTGGTCTGCCGCCTTAACCGACGCGGAGATCGCCGGGATCCTGACCTACCTCAAAGGCGCGTTGAACGATTCTCTCGTAACCAATTGCGTCGTCAACCCGAGCGAACCGACCCAGGCGACCTGCACGAAAACCGCCCGCACAGCACAAGCCATAGCGACCGATTCAATCGCCGTTTCGGACGTGCGCGCCGTGCGAGACAGCCTCGGCCTCGCCAACCCTTAATAGGGCAAAAAGGCAAGCCGTCGCGATGGACCTGTAAATCGTGACGTTGTTCGAATACCTTCCACAGTCAGGCGCCCCAACTCGAAATGGGCACGGCGTCTGACCCGTATTCGAACCCAAGGATCCTGCGTATGCGTTTGGCCCCGGAAAGTCGGTTCTCCCGCACAACGAGCCCCGTGCGTCACGCTTCCGGGGCGGGGCGCCTGTGGCTCCTCATTCCCCTGTCGATCCTCACCCTCAGTCTTTGGGCCACAGGGTGTACCGAGTCTTCCCAACCGTCCCCGACCGACCCCACGATCGAACTGCCCCAACTCCCGGTCATTACCTCCCACCCGCGCGACACGGCTGTGGTCGAGGGCGGAACAGCCACGTTTACCGTGGCCGCCACGGGCGCCGTGTCGTATACATGGGTCGATGAGCTCGGTGATACGGTCGAAGGCCAGGGCACGGCCACGCTGACGTTGACCAACATCCCCCTGACGGCACACGGAAAAAGCTACCGATGCGTCATCGGGAACACCGATGGATCAGTGACCTCGCAATTGGCTTTTCTGTCGGTACAAGGCGCGCCGGTGCCCTTGAACCCCATCATCACCTCACAGCCAATGAGTACGATCATCGTACCGGGTGGCAGTACGATTTTAAACGTAACCGCCACCGGGCCCAGCCTCAGATTCCAATGGTATCGCGGCAGGGATGCGAACCCCGTCATCCAAGGCGTCAACTCGACCCTTGTCGTCACACAGGTCCCCTCGATCGGCCAAACGGAACAGTATTACTGCGACGTGACCAATTCGCACGGGTCGGTTAGAACCGATACCGTCACCGTGCGGGCTGATGCAGTCCGAAGTTTTCTGTTGGACACCGGGGCGGTCGTGTACACCCAGAATTGTTCCTCGTGTCACGGCGTTCAAGGCAAAGGCACGGCTGGTGTCGTGCCGCCGATCGCCCACTCGGATTATTTGATGCAAAATCGGCGGCGCAGCCTTGAAATTGTGGCAGGCGGGGCCAGCGACTCGATGATGGTGAACGGTCTATGGTACAAGGCCAGTATGCCCGCGTGGCTCGGTACCTTGTCGCCGGTGCAAATGGCAGCGGTTCTCACCTATATCCGCGTCAGTTTAAACGACTCGCTCGTCACGAGCTGCAACGCGAACCAACGTGATGCTCAAGGCTTTGCCACCTGCCAAAAAATACCGCGATCCCTGCAAGACATCGCAACCGACTCGGTGTCGTACCAAGAAGTCTACGGCCTGATCGATTCGTTATTCCCGCTGTAAACTTTAGGGCCGGTGCGAACGGCACCACCACAAAGACAGGCGGCGCCGCGTCTTAATACACGGCAAGGCGATCGCGATGGATCACGGCGCCGGGCGCGGCGCGGCCTAAAATGGCGGCGATCTCGCTACTCTTGCGGCCCTTGATTTTACCGACTTCCGCCGCCGAGAACGACACGCGGCCGCGCCCCACGATTTCACCGTCGAGGGCGCACAGTTCGACAAAATCGCCTGCGGCAAATTTTCCACTCACCTTGCGTACACCCGCGGCCAGCACGCTGCCGCGCTTACCGGCGTTGGCGTTGCGCAAAGCGCTGACCGCGCCGGCATCCAGCGTGATCGTGCCCTTGGGCTTGGTCACAAAGGCGAGCCAGCGGCGCTTGCGGTCGATGCGCGGGCGCGGCAAAAACAACGTGCCCGTATCTTTACCGGTGGCGATGTCGAGCAGATTCGCCCCATCGCCTCGTGCCAGCACGGCCGGCGTGCCCGCCTCTACCGCTTGGCGAATCGCGGTGAGCTTGGCCTTCATGCCGCCGGTGCTCACGCCCGAACCCGGAGCGGCATCGGCGAGCCGCAAAATCTCGGGCGTAATGCGATCGACAACCGCAATGCGCTTGGCGTCTTTATGCTTCTTCGGGTTCTTGTCGTAGAGGCCCTCTTCGTCAGACAAAATCACGAGCAAATCAGCTTCTAAAAACTGGGCCACGTCGGCGGACAGCTTGTCGTTGTCTCCGAGTTTAATCTCTTCGGTCGCCACCGTATCGTTTTCATTCACGATGGGAATCGCGCCCTTTTCCAAAAGCACGCGTACGGTTTGGCGGATGTTGTTGAACCGCACCGAATCACGCAAGTCCTCACCGGTCAACAAAATTTGCGCGACTGATTTTCCACGGGCGTGAAAGAGGTCGGCGTAGCGCTGCATCAGGCGAATCTGCCCGGCCGCCGCGCAGGCCTGTTTTTCTGCGAGCGCGGTCGGCCGCGTCGTGTAACCGAGCACCCCCATGCCCACTCCTACGGCACCGGAGGTCACCAGTACTGTTGAGAACCCCCGATCATGCAACGCCGCCAAGCCTGCCGTTAAATGCGCTAACCGCGTTTCATCGAGGCCGGCATCATTGCACAGCACACGCGTCCCCACCTTGACGACCAAGGTGCGTACGTCTTGAAAAAGGGATTCGCGGGTGGCTGCGGATGCGGAATGAGGTGACATGCACGGGAAAAATGCAAAAAAGCCTGTCGCTGTGTGACGCTCGTCACCCGGCGTGACGCGATGAGACCTAAAAAGCGATACCTTGCCGCGCCATGTGTCGCCTCAACCCGCTGATCGCTCCCACAGTCGCCTTCGTCATGCTGTGCGGGAGCACGCTCACGGCCCAAACGAACTGGTCCGCAGTCCGTTGGCCGTGTTCCGATTCGCTCACTGAGGATGAGGAACGTTCAGGAGATTTTTGGGGGGGTGGTGATGAGGCCTCCGGGTTTTGGGGTGAGCCTAGGGCGTTTGGGGAGTTTGGTCTTGAGGAGTGCGATGCAGAGGAGCACGCCCTGTTCGAGGAACACCGCTCCGATGCGCAAATGGACGACGCGACAAGCGCAGGACGTTTGACCTACAGCGCCCGGCAACGAGACGACGGCACGATGGGTACGGTGCTCCGGCACAGCAGTGCAGGCGCGCGGCAAGGGTGGTCCCATGACGTTATGGTCAGCGGCGACAGCCTCGTGCGCCGACGACTCGGGTGGACCGGTTGGGGTTGGCGTCTTTCTGTGGGCGATCAAACTGATACCGCCCTGCGCATTTGGCCGCGGACGCTCCCGCGCCGCACCTTGCCGGCCGGGTGGTCGGCGGCCGCGGGCTCCACACACGCGCCGGCTTATGCGGCCGCGCCCTTGCCGCAAGGTGTCGCGGCGGGCGTGAGGGCCGAAGGCCTCAGCGTATGGGCCTCACAATCGTGGAACCCCGTCACAACCGGGAGCGAACCACCCTGGCATGACCCGTGGTGGATGCGGCACGTTGCGCTGGGAGTGCGCGCGACACCTGAGACGGTTCCGCTGCACATTGCGCTGCATGCGTCGCAAACACAGATCTCACGCCACACTGTTGATCTGATCAAAGAGGCGGGCAGCGAGGACGCGCTCTCCGAGCAATTGTTCTCAACAGAAATCTCGTCTCGTCGTCACGGGGCAGGGATGGTCGTGGCGTGGTCGCAAAACCAATGGCCCACGACGCGGGGCGCACTGTGGGGCCTTGACCTCACGCGACGAGTCGAGACCTTCACGTTGGAGGTAACCGCCCGTCAACGCAGCGCCGGGTGGTATTCGGCGTGGGACCCAGCAACGCCCGTCGTCTCACGGGAAGATCTCGGTACGATGACATTCGACGACGGGATGGGCGATGCCCTTCCTGTATGGGGCGGCGCGGGCGAAGTGCGGGCCTCGGGCCGATGGGCGCGTCGCGAGGCCTATCAAATCGAGGGTGAAGCACAATCATGGCGCCCCGATCGCGGATTGGCCACGTTGTGGCGCGCGTGGAACCCGCGTGTGGGAACAGCGCGACACGGCATGCGTGCCGGCATGGGGTGGACTCATGACGATTTTCGAATTGCCCTGTCCGCGACCCACCGCACCTCAACGGCGGCCACGGGCGCGGTGAGCCTTTACCGGTTCGCACGCGCCGATGCGCGGCTATCAACCTTTCCACAAGCCCACATGGCCACATGGCGCGCATGGAATGCGGAAGGACCGACGCGTACAGGGATTTTTCTGGGGGCCGCGCCCCGATGGACATTGAATGCCTGGGGATTCGGCGGCCCGGCCCCCAGCGTGACGCTGGAACCGGGGGTACACCTAGAGGTCGACGCGCGCGACGCCTTGACGGCGCGGGCGTCGGGTGGCCTCGAACTTCAACGCGGAAGGGATTGGCGGCTTAGGGCGGAGGCGCATTTGCCGTGGCCTGAAAGCGGCTCCGTGACCTGGCGGGTCACGGTCTCCGTGGGCCCGTAAGCGGATACAAAGGTTGCCTTTTGGTCATGCCGGACTCGTACCCACACAGCCGCCCCCTTTCTACCTTCCTCCCCGCTGATGTTGCGCCCTCATTTCGCCTTCTTGGCCCCTCAATCGCCCAGGGCTTCCAGAGTTCGTCCGGCTCTCCGAGTCGGGCTCGCTGTGATGGCCCTCGCCGCATTGCCCGCGCTCGCCCAAGCGCCGGTGCGTTTGGCCGCGCCGATTCAGGATACGGCCACACTGGCTTCCGAGGCGCGGGCCGATAGCCTGCGCGTGGCCGCCGCCGCCGATACCTCCGGCGACACGGTCTCTTACTCGGCGGCGCGTATCCGGTTCCGCAATGACCGATTTTCGTTATCAGACGGGGCCCTGCTGAAGTACAAGGGGTCGACCCTGCGCGCCGACTCGATCGTCTACCACTCGGATGATGACATTGTGGAAGCCTTTGGCGCACCGGTGATTGAAGACCCGGCCAACCCCTCGATCATGGGTTACCGCATGCGGTATAACCTCAAGAACCGCGTGGGCACGGTGTATTACGGCGCCTCCAAGCGCGATGGTCAGACCTTCTACGGGAACGAAGTACGCCGCCAAACCGATGGGAGCGTGTATATCGCCCGTGCCGACGTTTCCACCTGTGATGAACACCCCATCCCCCATTACCACTTTTATTCGCGGCGCATGATCGTGAGCCCGGACGCGCAAGCGCTTTCAGGGCCGATCGTGATGAACATCGCTGAGGTGCCCGTGGCGGTATTGCCGATGATCGTCATGCCCTTGGGCAAAGGACGCCGCTCAGGCCTTTTACAACCCAAATTCGGTGGCGATCAATCGCAAGGCTATTACCTGCAGAATCTCGGGTACTACTGGGCGCTCAGCGATTACCACGACCTCTTGCTCTCCGCCGACATTGTCGAAGGATCGCGCGGCACTTTCGACCAGACTAACTTCAACGCGGGTTATCAATGGAATAAGCGGTATGTCTGGAGCGGTACCGTCGGCGGCAAGCTCTACCTGCCCGAGTTTCAACCCGACCGGGCCGGGGGGTACATCGACTTTCGAAACGATTTGAACATCACCCCGGACGGTCGCCAAACCCTCAAGGGCGAGGGCCGTATTCAATCGGATCCCGAAATCGTGGAGAACAATGCGCTCTCCGAAGAAGAGCGACTGCAACAAACCGCCAATGCCAACCTCGGGTATCGTCGCCAGTTTGATAAGAACAATGCGCTGCTGAATATCGGCGTGTCACAAGACTACAACCTCACACAAAAACTGCTCAAGCGCGACTTACCACACCTCACGTTCAGCGCCTCAGGCCCGCTTGTTCCGCAATCAGAAGACGACGCGCCCGAACTGGGTGAAGAACCCTGGTACCGCAGCTGGACCTGGAATTACGGCAACACCTTCAACATCCATCAAGTGTCCATCCCTGGTGCCGGCCTCACGGGCGATACCACCACGTACATGGGCTATGCCGATAACATCGCACTCACCGGCAAGTACACCGCGCTGGAGTATGTGAACTTTACGCCGACGGTGAACGTCTCGCAACTCTGGTCGGCCGGAGAACGCACGGGGGATACCTTAAACCCTTACCGCAGTGGGTTTGATCCGGGGGCGGGCAACTACGGACAATACT
>JBIIWL010000308.1:0-2554 GCA_044338885.1 Fibrobacteria bacterium | reverse complement strand
CCAGCCCATGAATCCATAATGGTCACGGCATCTGCGCCTTGACGCACTTGCTCCACAAGGTAGGCCGCCGTCAGGGTCGACAGCTTCTCGAGCAACATGTGGTAGGCTTTGGGATCCGAGAACATCAAAGCCTTCAGCTTAGCGAGTTCTTTGGACGAGCCGCCTTCGACCATGTACGAGGCCACGGTGAACGGGCCGCCGGCAAAGCCAATGAGCGGCACGTAACCCTTGAGGTTGGCTTGCGTGCGGCGAATGCCTTCGAACACGTAGGAGAGGTCGATGTTAATGTCATCGTTGGCGCCGCCGCCGGGCATGGCCGCAATGGTGGCCGCATCACGCACAGGGTTGTGCACGACCGGGCCTTCGCCTTCGACGAACTCAAGGTTGAGCCCCATGGGCGGAAGCAGGACGAGAATATCAGAGAACAAAATCGCCGCATCGACGCCGATTTGATCGACGGGCTGCACGGTGACCTCGGCCACCGCATCGGGCGTGCGGCAGAATTCGAGAAAGTTTGGGAAGGTCTTGCGCACCGCGCGGTAGTCGGCCAAATAGCGACCGGCTTGGCGCATGATCCACACGGGCGGGCGCGGGGTCGGCCGGCCGAGGGCGGCTTCAAGAAACGGGTGCTTATAGCCTTCGGGACGCGCGGTGCGGGAAATGATCGGTGTAGTCATGGAGCGGGAAAGGTAGGAAGTGGAAGGCGAGTAGAACACAACAGTACAACAGTGCAACCGTACGACAGTAAGGCAATAAACTCCGGGACAGCCGCCTGAACCCCAATAAAACCCGGCTGACTGAACACCTCCACCCCCACAACGCTCTGTTCTTAGCCTCTTGGCTTAGGCTCTGGAATGTGTTCTACTGCTTTACTGCTTTACGGCTTTACTGCTTTACGGCTTTACTGTTTTACAGTACCGCTACCACGTATACACCAACGCCCCGTTGAACGTGGGGTTGATTTGGGTCGCTCCGTCCTCGATGTCGGAGTCCGAATAGATGTGCCAGCCCGAGTCGAGCATGAGGCGGAACATGGGGCCGAGGTGCCAATTGATGCCAAGACCAGCCCCGCCCGAAGTCAACCGCGCGCGATCGGCTCGCACACGATGACCCAATGTGCCTGCACCGGCCCAAGCGTAGGCCGTCTCGTACAAGCTGTGTATATACCGTGCGCCGATGCTGTAGTTGAGCTGCCCTGTCTCGCCGGAATAGGTGACGCCCCCACCGGCTTCGGCCCCGTAAGGGCCGTAGGAAAATCCCAGACGGAGTCCGTTGCCGGCCTCAAAACCAGCGCCGACCCCGACGTAGAGTCGAGTCTGATGACCCTCAGAACGATCTTCGGCTCGCAACGTATCGACGCCCGCAGCATGAGCCGCCGACACGGTCAGCAGCAGGAATGCCGCGAGAATGAGTAAGATGAGTCGGTTCACAGGAAGTAAAAGTTGATGTGGAGAGCGTAGTAGGGGTAGAGCGAAAAATCACTGCGGGGGCTACCACCGGTGTAATCGCTCGACTCTTGATAGCGCGCGATAAAGCGGCTGTGCTGGAAACCGATTTCGGGAATAAAACGGGTGCCGTGCATTTCTTTAAGGCCCAATTCGGTACCAGCACCGAACTGGGAGCGGATCGCTTGGTCAGCAAGGTTGTACCACCCTCCGGCCCCATCCCGGATTCGCTCCCAATAGAATCCGCTTCCACCGAAGAGATAGAGGCGTGTGTACATCTCTTCACCGGTGAGGTAGAACTGGTGCACGGCATAAAGCAGCGAGAGGTTGGCGCCTACAGCGCGCCGTTCGGTGATCAGCGAAACCCGGCCATCCAGTTTGAGTCCAAAATCGCCGTGCCATGCCGTGCCATTCATGCCCAGAACTAGGTTCGGGTTAAACGTATAGCCCAATGAGGCGCGGCGATAATCGAACGCCGCCGCAAGTTCTGCGCGGCGACGCTTTTCAAATTTCACCTCGCGCCAAATTGCCGAATCGGCAGACGAATAGGCGGGCGCAAGCCCCGTTGTGGCACGCCCGAGCTTCGCGACATCCGTACTCAAGGCTTCAAGGCGCGTGCTCGTTTCGGAGACGAGGCGACGCGCTTCGTCGAGGCGTAGCTTCAGCTGTGCCGTGGTTGAATCAGAGTCTTGGCCCCATGCGGGCGAAATGGCGGCGCTGAGGGCAATAGCGGCCAGGAACGCCAAAGAAATTTGGCGAAAATGGACAGTATTTCTTGAAATCGTGTTGGTCACCGTTTCAAGATAACGCGAAAGCGCACAAATTCGTGCTGATTCTTGGGGCGACACATAAAAATCGTTGGAAAATGTTTGAAAGAGTTGTTTTGGGGGGGAGTGCGGCGGTCAGAAGGGTGCCGATTCAACAATGGTGTCCCCGCCCCGACTCGAACGGGGATCAGCGGTTTAGGAAACCACAGCTCTATCCTGTTGAGCTACGGGAACACGGAGGGGGAAAGTTAGTTCTGTGGGGACCTTTCTACTTGGTTAATGATTCAGGGTAATGGGTATTGGGTAATGGGTAATGGGTCGGAGCTTTGAATACGGGATGAC
>JBIIWL010000307.1:0-2575 GCA_044338885.1 Fibrobacteria bacterium | reverse complement strand
TGTCGGCCGTGCGGCCGTACCCTCCGGCGCCTCGACGGGTGAACGCGAGGCTGTTGAGCTGCGCGATGGCGATAAGACCAAGTACCTCGGTAAGGGCGTACTCAAAGCCGTCAAGAGCGTGAAGACCGTTTTGGCCAAGAGCCTGCGCGGTAAAGATCCGTTCTGCCAGGCCGAACTCGATAAGCTCATGATCGAAGCCGACGGCACGCCGAACAAGGGCGAACTGGGCGCGAACGCGATCCTGGGTGCCTCCATGGCCATCACCCGCGCCGCCGCACTCGAAAAGGGCGTGCCGTTGTACGCCTACATCGCCGAATTGGCCGGCAACAAAAACTTCTTGATGCCGGTGCCCATGTGCAACGTCATCAACGGCGGCGCGCATAGCGATGCCCCGATCGACTTCCAAGAATTCATGATCGCCCCCGTGGGTGCCAAGAGCTTCTCGGAAGGCATCCGCATGTCGGCCGAAGTGTTCCATGCGCTCAAGGGCCTGCTCAAGAAGCGCGGCTTGTCGACTTCGGTGGGTGACGAGGGCGGTTTCGCTCCCGAGCTCAAGGGCACCAACGACGCGCTCGATAGCCTGATGAAGGCCATCCAGAACGCGGGCTACAAACCCGGCGTCGACTTCAAGATCGCGCTCGACGTGGCCTCTTCGGAGTTCTACGAAAAGAGCAAGAACCGCTACACGCTTCATAAGAGCAGCGGCAAAACGTACAGCTCCTCGCAAATGGTTCGCTTGTACGCCGACTTGTGCGCCAAGTACCCGATTTACTCCATCGAAGACGGTCTCGACCAGAACGATTGGCAGGGTTGGAAAGAATTGACCGCCGCGCTGGGCAAGAAGATCCAGTTGGTGGGTGACGATTTGTTCGTGACCAACCCGGCGATCCTCAAGCGCGGTATTCAAGAGAAGTCGGCCAACGCCATTCTCATCAAGGTGAACCAAATCGGTACCGTGACCGAAACCTTGGATGCCATCGCCATGGCGAAGAAGGCCAAGTTCGGCGTGGTGTCCTCGCACCGCTCGGGCGAGACCGAAGACACCTTTATCGCCGATCTCGCCGTGGGCACCGCCGCAGGTCAGATCAAGACCGGTTCGCTCTCGCGCACCGATCGCGTGGCCAAGTACAACCAGCTGATCCGCATCGAAGAGGAACTGGGTTCCAAGGCGAAGTGGAAAAAGGGCGCGTTCTAAATCATTGAGGGTGTGCGGTCGGGCACGTGGTCGGGCGGAGTTGATCCGCCTGAATCTGTGCCCGACTTGCGCCTCGAAGACGGGCGAGAATCCGATACCGCGTGGCTCGATACCTCATTTGTTTATCGCAAATACCTGTCGATTCAAGGCGGCCAAATCCACCGCCTCTCATATAATTCCGACGAGGAACGGATCGATTCGCTTTTAGTGAATTCCCTTGGCCCTAGCCTATGGGAGATGAACGGATTGGAAGTGACGTTCACCCGCAGCGGTTCCTTGTTGAAGGGCATCTCAACCTTTGTCAGTGCCACGGGGCGCTACGACGTCCAAGTCACGCGTGAGTATCGGTGGGGAGGAACATTTCCCCCAGCGGCATGGTTACCCGATACCATGGCCTCCTCGCTGGCGGGGCATTGGCTCTTTGTTTCTGGTTACACCGAAGACAAATTTGATCGCCAAAATTTTACAGCCGATCTCACGAAACCCTTGCAAATGGTCTTTCTGGCGGTGAGTTCAGATTCATTGTGGAGCTGGTATTACGACGTGAACCTGAATGCGGCTGTGCGCCACTTCGCCAGCGCTCATCCTATTGGCGGTGGGCGTTGGGTTCAAACCTCAACGGGTGACACCGTGTGGTTGCGGGTCAGTGGCGACACGTTGATTCAAAGCAACTTCCAGGGGTCGGGGAAGAGGATCGCGGGCTACAAGTTCAAACACAAGTTGATTCGCTTTGCCGGTGCCATACCTCCACCCGAGTGGCTTGCCACACCACTCACCAAGCGCGCGCTGGTGCTCAAATGAGACTGCTGCGCAAAAGGCGTTCATGAAGAACCTGTCACGTTTTTTGGATGCCGGAGTGGGGGGGGAGGTTGTGACCTTCGGGGCGCCCCGGGCCGTGATCTCAAGGCTTGTGGCCGAATACCCGGGTGTACAATTTGACGCCAAGGCTTTGGCGGGCGTTTATTCATCACAGCCTTCGCTGTTGATCGGCGGCTTTTGTTTTTTGAAACCCGAACTCACGCGCGCCTTGCCGGCCTTTAAAAGGTTGCTGTCGCCGGGTGGCACGCTGTGGGTGTTCTGGCCCAAAGAAGCCGCTTGGCACGCTGAGGATATTCGCCCTGAGATGGGGGTGACCCCCGAAGATGTCCGCGCCTGCTCTACCGCACTGGGGCTTCAGGAGGCGGATACCTGCGAGTTGGACGACGTTTGGACGGGTGTGAAGTTTATACACCCTACCGCAGGCGTCCCTTGAAAACCTGTGCCGGTTTACGGCACGCGACGTGAATGGCTTTTAGTGGAAAAAGATCGGCGCTCGCGCGGGTCAGCGCTCAGAATCTGGGATTCATCGTGATGGGTGCCTGTGAACTTGAGGACCGATGG
>JBIIWL010000306.1:0-2593 GCA_044338885.1 Fibrobacteria bacterium | reverse complement strand
AACCTTAAGGGCATCCAGTAATCCGCACTGGGCAAAGGCCGCGGCCGCGGCCGCGCGCACGCGGGCCTCCGACAGGCCCGGCTCAAGCGGTACGCAGGCGTCCACTGTTTCGGGACGCAACAACTCGAGCATTTCGACCACCACCACCACAAGCGGAGCCCCGGCATGCGTGGTCAACGTTTGGGCCAAGGCACGACTTTCCACGCGATTGGTCACGTGCACAATCCGTGGGTCATCCACCCCGGCATTGAGTTTGCGAAGTTGGATGCGGAGCATCTCGCGCAGGCACGAAACCGAGTCGTCACGCGCGTCCTCGTCATCATCCGCCTCCGACGCTCCCGTGCCCGTGAGCCGCGCCCACAGCTGAGGTTGGTCGAGACTAATATCGCGCGGCAATTCTCCGGAGAACAGCGCCGTGCGGCAAAAGTCGGCTTCGGTGGGCAAAAGGGCCCAGGCCGCCGCGTTTTCAACCTTGAACCACGGCTCCACCAGCTTTTGCATCACGAGCCATTGATCAAAGCGCAGCCCCGAAAACACAACGAGCGCGGCGGGCGCACGACGTTGCAAGACCGGGAGCAATTTGCGGCGCACTGTGTTGGTGTGCAAATCGGGGTTGCCGCCTTTTTTGCCGACCCAGCCCGAATAATGATCTTCGATATAGCTGAGGAAGGATCGACCCAAATCGCGGCGATGGCGCGCGTGCGTATCGGCTAAACCGATATCGCTCGAGGCGTCGGCCGTGATATCCCACTTGCTGATTTGGAAGTGGATCTTTTCCCAGTTCGCCGGCGAAGGTGAGGCCAAAAGCGAGGTGCGGATCTCTTGACGCGCGCGCACGTAAGCGGATGTGGCGGCATCGGTACGGTCAGCTTTGGCGAGAAGGGCCGCGCGGCAGGCGGTTAAAAGTTGAACCGGGTTGACCGGCTTGCCGACAAACCCATCCACATCGCGACCGCGCTCCGACACCGAAGCACGTTCCTCATCAGCTTTACTCACCAGCAGAAGCGGCACGCTCGCCGGGCAAGCCGCCCGAATGCGATGCAATGTCGAGGCTCCTTCTTTGCCGAGCGTTTGCTCGTCAAGCAGCACGAGTGCGTATGGGCAGCCGCGCAGCATATCCATCGCGGTCGCCAACGATGACGCTTTGTCTACAGTGAATCCACGCTGTTCTAAAAAACGGATGTGCGCACGGAGAAATTCGATTTCTCCGTCCACCCACAAGATTGCTTGCGCAGGCTGTGAGGCCATGCCGCTCATTCCGCCGCCGAGATTTCTTCCAAGCCGCCCATCCAGGGGCGGAGGGCGACGGGGATTTTCACGGTGCCACGGTCGGTGTAGTGTTGTTCCAGCAGCGCGACAAGCACGCGCGGCGTGGCCAAGCCCGAACCGTTGAGCGTATGCACCAAGCGCGTCTTGCCATCGATCTTGGTGCGAATGTTCGCGCGACGCGCTTGAAAGTCGACGAAGTTCGAGCACGAGGAAACTTCAAGCCAACGGTTTTCAGCCGGGGCCCACACTTCGAGGTCGTAGCACTTGGCGGCGCCAAAGCCCATGTCACCCGCGCATAATTCGAGCACGCGGTAGGGCAATTCGAGCAGACGCAGCAGCTCTTCGGCGTGGCTGCGCAACGCCTCGAGCTCTTCCCACGACTTGTCGGGGTGCGCGAATTTGACCATCTCCACTTTATTGAACTGATGAAGGCGTAGGAAGCCTCGCGTATCGGCACCCCATGAGCCCGCTTCACGGCGGAAACAGGCGGTGTAGGCGCAGTACGAAACCGGCAGCGATGCGCCGTCGAGAATTTCGTCGGCGTGCATGTTGGTCACAGGCACTTCGGCGGTGGGAACGAGGAACAAATCACGCTCGCGATCGCCGTTCTCGCTATCGCAGCGGTACATGTCATCCTCGAACTTGGGCAGCTGGCCCGTGCCGGTCATCGACTGACGGCCGACCAGGTAAGGCGGAATCACTTCGGTAAACCCGAAGCGTTGTACATGCGTGTCGAGGAAGAAGTTGATCAGCGCGCGCTCTAAGCGGGCACCCAGACCGGTATAAATCGGAAAACCGCTGCCTGACAGCTTGGCGCCGCGTTCAAAGTCGAACAGCTTGAGTTTGCGCCCGATTTCCATATGATCGGGCACACTCGAAGGGCCTTCGGGAATCGTTCCCCAGCTGGCGACCACTTTATTGTCTGCCGAACTCTTGCCATCGGGCACCGACTCGTGCGGTAGATTGGGGCACATCAGCGCGAGGTCGCGTGCCTTGGCCTCCACCTCGTCAAACCGAGCCTGCAAGTCCTTGATGCGATCGCCGGTGGCGCGCGTCTTTTCGATCGCCTCCGCCGCATCCTGACCTTCGCGCTTGAGCCGCGCGATCGAGTCCGAGGCCGCGTTCCGCTCTGCCTTAAGGCCCTCCAGCTCCGCTCCCAACACACGCTTTTCCTCATCGAGCTTCAGTAAGCCGTCGAGATCAAACGATGCGCCACGGCGGCTTAAGCCGGCGCGAACCAGTTCAGGGTTTTCGCGGTATAGTTTCGGGTCCAGCATAGGGGTCTCTCTCCTTGGGTTGTAAAATCTAGAACGGATGCCCTCAC
>JBIIWL010000305.1:0-2594 GCA_044338885.1 Fibrobacteria bacterium | reverse complement strand
ATAGGGGGCGCGTGGCAACGCGCCCCGACGGTTCATTTGGATTGATACGTCGCCGCCGCGGTGGTTTGGATGCCGCCACGGGCGTTGAACACGCCGCGGACTTCCATAGACCGGGGTTTGCAGGCTTTGACGCAATCGGTCAGCATCCGGTTGACCACGTGCTCGTGGAAGATGCCCAAGTCGCGGAACGAGTTGATGTATTCCTTGAAGCTCTTGAGCTCAAGACACACCTTGTTGGGCACATAGGTGATCACGATGGTGGCAAAATCAGGTAAACCGGTTTTGGGGCAGATGCAGGTAAACTCAGGCACGCTCACCTCAAGGGTGGTGGCGCTGCCCGGGTACATGAACTCCCAGGTTTCGATCGCGGGTAGTTTGAGGCCCGGGATGTGGTTTTGACGGTCTTCGTAGGACGATACGGCCGGGGCGGTTTTGTTGTTCGAGGGCGACCGATGGGTCGCCCCTACGGGTTTTGATTTTTTCATAATTGTTGTTCCTCCAAAACCTTTTGATCACCTGTCGTTAGGTCTTTGACCTCGTAACTGCCGGCCGGGGCGCGGTCCGAGCCGAAGAACAGGACGCGCTTGGCCCCCGCATCGTTGGCTTCTTCCATCTGTTTTTTGAACTTGCCGCCCTTAAGGCTGTAGGCCACGGTGCGGCCTTGGCCGCGCAGACGGGCCGCCAAGGTCAGAACCTCGAGGCGCGGTAACCCTGACTCTGCGGGCGCGAGGTCGGCGAGGTAATAGTCAACGCCCGGGCGACCCTGGGGCAGTAGCCCCCGCTCCTTAAGGAGCTCGGCCAAGACCACATCACCCATGCCAAAGCCGACGGCCGAAACCGGCGCGCCGCCGAGGCTGGCCATCAAGCTGTCGTAACGACCGCCACCGGCGAGGGCACGTAGGCCCACACCCTTGTCGAAAACCTCGAACACAATGCCGGTATAGTAGGCCAAGCCGCGCACGACCGACGTATCGACCACGAGGTAGTCGGCCAGGCCTTGGCCGGCAAGTAAGTCGAACAGGGCCGTCAGATCGCTCAGCGCCGCCGCTTCGCCTGCGGAGGGCGTGGGAAACACCAAGGCGAGCT
Organism: Fibrobacteria bacterium; assembly: GCA_044338885.1. GTDB lineage: Bacteria > Fibrobacterota > Fibrobacteria > UBA11236 > UBA11236 > UBA11236. The sequence continues at coordinate 1,508 of JBIIWL010000305.1, read as the reverse complement.
CGGCGAGCGAGCGACAGAGGAAGAAGCGTTCGAGCTCGGTGGCGATGCCGCTCGCACCCTGCTCGTCGAGGAGGGTGCGGAACGCCTCCTCGCCGATCTTGGCGCGTTTGTCGAGTGCCGCGTAGATGCCCGCCTTGGCCGACGGGGCGACGCCGAGGCGGTCGAGGAATTCGGACAGCAGGGCGCGGCTCGAAACGCGGACCGCGAAGTCGCTGGAGGTCAGGCCGAAACCGCGTAACATCTCAATCACGGCCGCAATCAGGTCGGCTTCGGCGGCAACGGTGTCGCAGCCGACGATATCCATGTTGAGCTGGAAGAACTCACGCAAGCGGCCACGCTGGGCGCGCTCGTAGCGGAACAGGCGCGGGATCGAGAACCACTTTAGCGGTTTGCGCAAGGCCGGGCCTTTGGCATTGACCATGCGCGCGAGCGTGGGCGTGAGCTCGGGACGCAGGGCTAAGTCGCGGTCGCCCTTGTCTTTGAAGTGATAGAGCTGTTCGACGATTTCCGGGCCGGATTTGCCGACATAAAGCTCGAGGTGTTCGAACGTGGGCCCCTCGTACTCCTCGTACCCGAACGAACGGCAGACGCCGCGCCAGCCCTCGAACAGATGGTTCTGCAGGCGCATATCGGCCGGGAAAAAATCGCGTGTGCCCTTGGGGGTCTGAATGTGCTCTGCGGCCATGAAAAACCCTTGAAGAAACCAGAGGAAACGGGCCCTAAAACGCACCCGCAAATGAAGACTGGTGAATCTAGAAAAGCCCGAACTTTTTGGCCGGAAAATCATCATGAGCAAAGCGTTCTAACCCCACGAATTCGTTGCGAAAAAACGCCCTCGGAGCTACCTTTCTAGGGCAAGAAAAACGGTGCTCAAAACACCCCGCTCACCCACCCTCGGAACGCTCTCATCATCAAACGCATGCGCATTCTTTTGACCAACGACGACGGCGTGCTCAGCCCCGTGCTGCACACCACCGCCGAAGCGCTGGCTCGGGAACACGATGTGGTGGTCGCGGCCCCGGCGCTCGATCAAAGCGGTACCTCTCATTCGTTCACCCACGGCGAGGGCCGCGTCCTCACCGCCCATCGCGAAACGGCTACGGCCTGGCCTGTCTACCGCGTCGAGGGTACTCCCAGCGACTGTGTGAAGCTCGCGATCGCGCATTTGATGAAAGACGCTCTGCCCGACCTCGTGGTCTCGGGCCCCAACCTGGGTGAAAACGCGGGCATCAGCGCCGTGTACTCCGGCACGGTGGCCGGCGCGCGCGAAGCCGCCTTGTGGAACATTCCCGGCATCGCCGTCAGCCTCGCCAACCACGGCCCGGCCCAGCTCGGCTTTGCCCTCGAGTGGCTCCTCAACCTTTTGCGCAAGCCCGACCTCGTGCCGACTGCCGGCACCTACTGGAATATCAACTTCCCCGCGTGCGAGCCCCGTGATGTGGCCGGCGCCCGGTTTACCGCCATGAGCACGGTGATGTTCCGCGACCACTACGTCGAGGTCACCTCGC
>JBIIWL010000056.1:0-9345 GCA_044338885.1 Fibrobacteria bacterium | reverse complement strand
GTTCTACTTGGTGGACGCAGGCTTTGACACCTTGGTGCGCCCGGCCATGTACGGTTCGTACCACGAGATCTCGATTGTGGCGGCGGATGGTCGCACGCTTGGCCCCGATGTAGACGTGGTGGTGGCCGGCCCGCTGTGCGAGTCGGGCGACGTGTTCACGCAAGAGGAAGGCGGCGTGGTCGTGACCCGCAGCCTGCCCGAGGCGCGCGTGGGTGACTACCTCGTACTGCACGATGCGGGCGCTTACGGTGCGGCCATGTCGAGCAACTACAACACGCGCCGCTTGGCCACTGAGATTTTGATCTCGGGAGACCAAGATGTGGTGATCCGCGAACGTCAGACCATCGATCATATCCTCCAGTTCGAACGGATTCCGGCCGACCTAGCCTAAAAGCGTCACACACACCGGGTGCCCGGGCCGCAGACAGGCCGGGCACGCTGACGCAAAGCCGCCGATCGGTGGACTGAAACAGGCGGATGAGGGTGACGGTAAAATTCGCCGCGGGATTGAGGCCTTTGCCCTATATTGAAGGTATGACGTCCTTCAAGGTTTTCGGCTTTTTTGTACAAAAGTTGCCTGTTTTTAAGGTCCGTGTTCTGATCGCGCCTTTGGTGGCGTTCATGCTATGTATGGTGGGCGCCGCAACTCCGGCCGAGTCGGCTATTCCCAAAACGGTGACGCTACGCAATTACTTCGGCGAGGGGTTTAAGTTCGACCGACCGGTGGCCGTGGTGGAAATGCCCGGGCACGATAGCGTGTTTGTGGTGGTGCAGCAATCGGGGGCAACGGTGCTCGTGCGTCGCACCGGTGGCGTCTGGGTGAAGAGCGTGTTCGACAGCGTGGGCGTCAGCAGCGTGAACACGGGGGCTTCGGGTGACGATGGTGGGTTGCTTGGTATGGCCTTTCACCCGCTCTTTACCGTCAATCGCAAGTATTACCTGTACTACGTAGCGGCGGTGTCGGTGCGCCCTCGCCCAGGTCGCATTGTATTTGAAGAGCGTCGGGCGGATACGACCTTTTTGAAGCGCGATTCGACGGCGGCTCCTCGCTTGGTGCTCGGTCTCGATAAACCGTACATCTATCACAATGGCGGCACGCTGAAGTTCGGTACGGATGGTTATCTGTACACTGCCATCGGGGATGGCGGGAGTTCGGGCGACCCGCAGAACCGCGCGCAGGCGCGCGATTCATTGTGGGGCAAGTTCATTCGCATCAGACCCGATGGCCCCGATGCGTACCCCGACGATCCCCACCGTAATTACGGGATACCCCCCAACAACCCCTTTGTAGATAGTGCCGGCACGCTGCCAGAGATTTGGGCGTACGGTTTGCGCAGCCCCTGGAAGTGGGATTGGAATCCCTTCACCGGTACGATTTGGCTCGGTGATATCGGACAGTCGCGCTATGAAGAAATCACGACGGTCCCGCGCGGCGCCAATCTCGGGTGGAGAATCAGAGAAGGTGATTTTTGTTATACCGGTAGTACCTGTGGGTCGGCCGGCCTGACTCCTCCGGTGTTCACCTTTCCCTCCCGCAATTTCGGCCAATCGGTGACAGGCGGCACTTTCTTTGTGGGCGATACGAGCGCGTTATTCCATGGCGTGTATGTGTACGGCGACTTCCATCACAACCGACTCTACGCATTGAGACCCAATACGGCGGGGACGGGTTGGGTCGACACGGCGACGCTCATCGATCCGCTGATGAACGTGGTCTCGCTCGATAAAGATCGGCGCGGGCGTATTCTGGCCGTGAGCATGGCGTCGACCTCGAGCATCACGGCGGGCGAGGGTGCGGTTTATGTGTTGGAGTCGCCCGATATGGCGCTCATGCCCGAGCCGGTGCGTCTCGCACGCGAGCGCGAGACGGCGCGCCGCGCGCGGCCGGCGATTCGGTTATCGGACGTGCGCACTCATCCGGATCGCTTTGTGATCACGACGCTGGACGGCCGCGCGCTGCGGGCGGCGCCATCGGGGGCCTTCTTAGTGCGCGACAGGGCGACGCCCGGCCCGGTACGCCTTATGACCGCGGTTCACGAGTAAATCGCGGTCAAAACACCGGCGCGGCACGGCGATATGGTATCAGCAGGCTTCAGCCCGGTCGGATACTCACAGCATAGAACGACGCTTTGCCGTAGATTTAAGGGATGATTTCCTTAATCTCCCGCGTCTCTTCGGCCCGTTCCGCCCGTCCCTTCGTGCGGTCGACTTTAACCCGCGTCACATCGTCCCTCGCGCTGGCGGCGGCCTTGGCCGCATTGGTTGCCACGACAGCCATCGCCCAGCCGATCCCTCAAACCATGACGATGCGAAATTTCTTCAAAGTCGGAACCGATTCGTTGACGTTTAATCGTCCCGTGTTGGTGAAGCCCTACCCCGCCGAAGACAGCGCCTTTATCGTTCTGCAACAAAACGGCCGTATCATCACGGTGCGGTGGAACGGTTCGGCGTGGCGTAAAACCGATAGTGCTTCGGTCACAGTAAACTCAGGCACCAGCGGCATCGACGAACGAGGCTTGCTCGGCTTCGCCTTCCACCCGAACTACATGCAGAACGGGAAGTACTACGTGTACTACGTCGGAGGAACGGGAAGCGCACACCTCAACATTGTGGCCGAACGGACGGCGGGACCAACCTTCCGCCCCTTAACCGCCGACGCGCAACGCACCATCTTCCGCATTACCGATCCGTATGACAACCACAATGCGGGTACGATGGGCTTCGACGGAGAAGGCCACCTCGTGTTCGCCATCGGTGACGGTGGCACGACGCAGGGCGATCCACAAAACCGCGCGCAAAACCCGGACTCGCTGCATGGCAAGTTTCTCCGCATCGACGTGAACTCGGACGCCTACCCGAGCGACACGGCGCGCAACTACGCGATCCCCGCCACCAACCCTTATAAGGATAGCGCCAGTGTGCGTCCCGAGATTTGGGCGCGCGGCTTGCGCAACCCGTGGAAGTGGAGTTTCCATCCCGTAACCGGTGACATCTGGGTCGGCGATGTGGGGCAAGACAACTGGGAGGAAATTTCGCGCGTACCCAAAGGCGCGAACCTCGGATGGCGCCAAAGAGAAGCGGCGTCCTGCTTCAACCCGTCTTCGAATTGCCTCAGCACGGGACTCCAAGCGCCGGCCTTGTCGATCGCGAGCCCGACCAACACGTCCATCACCGGCGGGGTATTCTTCATCGGAAACCCGTCCTCGGCGTACCACGGTACCTACATATTCGGTGACTACGGCTCGCATATCATTCGTGCGGCGCGCGTACGAAATGATTCGCTCGTCGACACGACGCGCATCGGATCGGTCAACAAGGTCGTGTCCTTTGATCGTGACCGCCAAGGTCGTGTACTCGCCACCAGCATCAGCCCAACCACCGGGTTCAACATCAGTTCCAATGTGGGTCAGGTGATGCTCCTCGAATCGCCCGACATGGTGCTCGGCCCCGTCAACCTGCGCGCGGCCAATAAGGCGCTGCAAAAACCGCTGGCCCTCGCTACGGTGCTCGCCAATCCCGACCGCTACGAGATTTTGCAACTCGATGGCACAAAGGTGCGGGGGTTGCCTACCGGGGTCTTTCTGGTGCGTGAAAAAGCGGCCTCCGGCGCGGCGCGCCTTATGACCGCGGTTCACGAGTAAATCGCGCTCAAAACACCGGCGCACCACGGCGAGATGGTATCAGCAGGCTTCGGTCCGGTCGGATACTCACAACATTGAACACCTTTTCGCCGTACTTTACAGAGATGATTTCCTTATTCTCCCGCGTCTCTTCGGCCCGTTCCGACCGCCGCTTCGTGCGGTGGGCTTTAACCTGCACCACATTGTCCCTGGCCTTGGCCGCATTGGTTGCCACGACAGCCATCGCCCAGCCGATTCCAAAAACTGTGACGATGCGGAATTTCTTCAAAGTCGGGACCGATTCGTTGACGTTCAACCGTCCCATTTTGGTGAAGCCCTACCCCGCCGAAGACAGCGCCTTCATCGTGCTGCAACAAAACGGGCGGATCGTCACGGTGCGGTGGAACGGTTCGGCGTGGCGCAAAACCGACAGCGCCTCCGTCACGGTGCGGGGCGGAACAAGCGGCAACAGCGAGGAGGGATTGCTGGGATTCGCCTTCCATCCCAACTACCCGCAGAACCGCCGTTACTTCACCTACTTCGTCGGCGGCACGGGGGGAGGTAACGCACCTCGCTTCAACATCCTGGCCGAGCGCACCGCCGGCAGCTCGGGACGCCCCGCCACAGGCGATCCGCAGCGCACGATCCTGAGCATCTCCGACCCGTACGACAATCACAACGGCGGCACCATCGGCTTCGACAAGGAAGGCCACCTCGTGCTGGGCATCGGCGACGGTGGGACCGTCAACGGCGACCCGGAGAACCGGGCACAGAACCTGGACTCGCTGCTCGGGAAATTCCTGCGGGTCGACGTCGATTCACCGGACGCCTACCCGAACGACAGTACGCGCAACTACGCCATCCCCTCCACCAATCCCTTTGCCGTTTCGGGCGGTCGCCCCGAGATCTGGGCCTACGGCGCGCGCAACCCCTTCAAATGGTCCTTTCACCCGGTGACAGGAGAGATCTGGCTGGGTGACGTAGGCCAGTGGGACTGGGAGGAAGTCACGCGTGTGCCCAAGGGCGCGAACTTGGGCTGGCGCCTACGCGAGGGCAACGTCTGCTTCAATCCCGCGCAGAACTGCCCGAGCAGCGTGGGGCTGGAGCGGCCCGTGCTCGTCCTCCCTCACACGGAAGCCAGTTGCATCACGGGCGGCGTCTTCTTCGCGGGCCCGGTGTCGGCCTTCAACGGCACTTACATCTTCGGCGACTTTGGGACGAGCCGCGTGTGGGCCTCGCGCGTGCAGAACGACACGCTCGTGGACTTGACCGAGATCGGCACGGTGAGCAGGGTGGTTTCCTTCGACCGCGACCGAAAAGGCCGCATCCTCGTCTCCGCCATCGGCACGACCGCCACCAACGGCCGCGTGCTGGTGCTCGAATCGCCCGACATGGTGCTCGGCCCCGTCAACCTGCGCGCGGCCAATCAGGCGCTGCAAAAACCGCTGGCCCTCGCTACGGTGCTCGCCAATCCCGACCGCTACGAGATTTTACAACTCGATGGCACAAAGGTGCGGGGGTTGCCTACCGGGGTCTTTCTGGTGCGTGAAAAAGGGGTCTCCGGGGCGGCGCGCGTCCTATCGGTTGTGAACCCTTAAGGGGCGCTTTTTGAGCGCCCTTGATCGTCTTTCAGTGCCGAATCTTAAGGCGATTTGACGGGTAGCGGGCTAGATTTACCATTCCGAGCCCCTTTGTGTCACCGCGCCAAGGCCCCTCAGGCCTGGCGCACCGCCCGAAAGACCGCGCATGAACCCCCAGAAAACCTTCTTCCGCCGCTCCTTGTCCTCTGTTCTGACGGGGATCTCCTTCTTGCTCGCTACGGCGGTTGTCGACACGGCGGCGCAGACCATTCCGAACAATGTGACGTTCCGTAATTTCTTCGGGACGATGACTTTTCACAAGCCCATCCAGTTCATCCCCTATCCTGATGAAGACAGCGCCTATGTGGTGCTTCAACAAACTGGTCGCCTGATCACTGTACGTCGCCAAGCTAATGCTTGGGTCAAAACAGACTCCGCAGTCATTTCGGTTTTTAATGGGACGGCTTCGGGCAATGAACAAGGCCTGCTCGGGTTCGCGTTTCACCCGCAGTTCACAGCGAATGGGAAGTACTACGTCTATTACATCACTGGGTCCGGAACTGGTGTATCGCTCATTGCCCAGCGCACCGCCGGCGTTTCCAGACGCCCACTGACGAGCGATCCGCAAACAACAATTTTTCGGATGAATCAACCGTTCGAAAACCATAACGGCGGGACCATCGGATTCGGCCCTGATGGAAAGCTTTATGTCGCCTTCGGGGACGGAGGCAGCGCAAACGATCCTGGAAACCGGGCACAGAATCTCGATACGCTTTTCGGAAAAGTTTTGCGTCTCAACGTGGACACAACGGATGCCTATCCTTCAGACACGACGCGCAATTACGGCATTCCCAGCGATAATCCGTTTTTCGGACAATCGAATCGCCGCCCTGAGATTTTCGCCTACGGACTTCGCAACCCGTTCCGCTGGACTTTTCACCCCTTGACCGGACATATGTGGATCGGTGATGTCGGGCAAAACTTATTTGAAGAAGTCACACGAGTTGCGGTACCGGGAGCCAATCTCGGGTGGCCCATTCAAGAAGGCTCAAGCTGTTTCAACCAAGGCTCGCCCAACTCGCCTCTCACCAACTGCACCACAACCGGGCATACAGCGCCAGCTAAATTCATTCAACGGTCCCAAGCCCGATCGGTGACCGGTGGCGCCGTGTTCACGGGCGATCCGACCGCTGCCTTTAACGGCGTTTACATCTTCGGGGATTATGAAACTCACCATGTGTGGGCGATGCGCCCTACAGGTGGAACGCTTGCCGATTCGGTTCGTCTCGGGCAGGTGTTTCGAGTCGCCGCATTTAATCGTGATGTGCACGGGCGCGTCTTCGCCACAAGCCTCAGTAACAGCTCCACCGTGTCCGCTAACAACGGCGTGGTCTTCATTCTCGAATCGCCTGATATGCGGCCCGCAACGGTGAGCCTGCGGGGCGCGCGCCCGGTTGGTGCAAAAGTGCTGCGCGTTGAGGATCTGCGCCGCAATCCCGAGGCGTATGAGTGGCGCAGTGTAGAAGGCCGTTTGTTGACCAAACCCCTGTACCGACTTTCGGGCACCTACATCGTACGCGCCAAAGGCGACGCGAAGGCGCAGCCGCAGTTAATCACGATGGTGTGGTAGGAGAGAGCGATCAGCACCCAGCGGTCAGCCGTCAGCTCACTGCAGAAAAACACGGGCGATTTTTTTTGTTTGATGTTTTCCTGATCGCTGAATACTGACCGCTGACAGCTATTCCTTGTAGTTTGCTGCGCATGACTTACCGCGCATCACGCTTGTCGTTACCACCTCTTCTCAGCGTTTCGACCCTTCTAACCCTTCTAACTCTTCTGACCCATGTGGCCCCGCTCTCTGCGGCAGCCCCCGCCGTACCCACCGAAGATGTATTTGGCCTCACATTCGACCGGCCGGTCGTGCTGGCGGAAATCCCCGGGCGGACGAACGAATTCGTGGTGGTGGAACAATCGGGCAAAGTGCAACGCGTATTCAAAGAGAGTGGCCGTTGGAAAAAGGACGAGTTCGCCGCCTTTAAAGTGCTGGGTGGCAAACGATGGGAAGACGAGCGCGGGCTCTTGGGCCTCACCTTTCACCCCCAATTCACGCAGAACAAACTCTACTATGTGAATTATGTAAGCGGGCTTGAGAATACGGTGGTGGAAGAACGTCGCGTACGCGATGATGGTACGCGCGATTCCGAAACCCACTCGCGCACCATATTGGAAATTGAACAACCGTACGGCAACCACAATGGCGGCACCATCGCCTTTGGGCACGACGGCTACCTCTATGTGGGCATGGGTGACGGCGGCAGCGGGGGCGACCCACATAACCACGCGCAAGACCCGCAAAGCCTCCTTGGTAAAATGCTGCGGATCGATGTGAACCAGGGCGACAGCCTTAAGGCCTATGGCATACCACGCGACAACCCCTTTGTGAACCGGCCGGGATATCGCCCCGAGATCTGGGCGCTCGGATTACGCAACCCATGGAAGTGGACCTTTCACCCCGTGACCAAATCACTTTGGGCCGGCGATGTGGGCCAAGGGGACCGTGAGGAAATCTCGATCATCCCCCGGGGTGGAAATATGGGATGGCGGATTGTAGAAGGCGACCGATGCGTCGAGGGGGCCACATGCCAACGCAAAGGCATGGTGCCGCCGCTGCTCTCATTGCGCCGTTCAGACGCCCGCAGCATCACGGGAGGCGAGTTCTACATTGGCAATCGCGCGTCGCGTTACAACGGCAGCTATGTGTTCGGCGATTACAAAACGGGAACCGTTTGGGCCTTGCGGCGGGCACAAGGGCGATGGGAGCGGACCGAGATCGGAAACGTGCCCGCGGTCAGCGGGTTCGCGCGCGACTCCCGGGGTGATGTTTACGCACTAGGGCTGAAAGACGGCGTCATCCGAAAATTCATATTCCCATAAACCCTGCTCACGCGCCTTCAGCGGCTCTGGGTTAACCTCAAGGCCTGCTCGACTAATCCGCGCGGGAGGTCAAAGAGATCGGTCGCGGCGGTCAGCACTTCTTCTGGCGTCAGCTTACGCATGATTCCCGCCTGTGCCGTGCGCACCAACAGATTGTTCTTTTGCAGGTAGTATTGCGTTCCATCAAGGACGCGATTCAGCACGGGGTAATTCATCATCGGCCAATCGTATGAGGCCTCCCAGTGGCGTTGAAACTCCTCAACGGAGACCGGCTCGCGGCGGAAGTCGAAACGGTGTTTGAGAGCGCCCCGTGGCCCGGTCCATAAACGCCAAACGTCCTCGCCCGTCCGTCCCCCACCCACCACGTCTTCGACTCGAACCGCGTTGGGTGAGAGGAAGGTCTCAATGGATAAGCCGCCTTGGGGTAATGGAATCGGCTCGAAGATCAAGTAGCCGGGATCGAGCAACCACGCGCGCTGTTCATGCCACAGAACAAGTCCGCAATGAATATTCGGCTCGATCCGTTTATCGGCCATCAAGTATCCGGTGGAATATCCCAGCGCGTCCAACCGAAGTTTGAGCCAATGAGTCAAGGCGAAGCAGGTTCCGCCCAAACCAGTGCGTGCATGTTCCTCCAACCAAGATGCTGAAAAGGAAAGCACACTTTCACGCGTATGGCCGGCCGCCGTGGCTTCGTGTCGTGCGACGATTTTACTGAGGTTCTCGTAGGGTAAACGCGAGAGCTCGAGGAGCAGCGAGGTGACCGAAGCGGGAAGCATAGGTATTAAAATGCTCAAAGCTCAATGAGCAATCAGTATAAAAGAATTTGAACCAAGCCCGTTGGACATTGAGCATTGAGCATTCAACGTCTTCTCATCAACGTCTTCATCACTTCGATTTCATCTTTGCGTACCGCGCCTAAGACAAAGGGTAAGAGAAGTCCTATGAACAGCAACGCGAAGCGGAACGCGTAGCCGGTTTCGGGGTGCGCCTGCACCCATGAACCCGCGGCGAAGGTGAGCAAGAACCATACGAATAGCGGTAGCAGGCGCGGCCAATCCAAGTCGATCCGATAGAGTTTTTGGCTCGTGCGTGTCATCAACACGGCCATCACCGCATAACACGCCACGGCGGCCCAAACCGCGCCCCACAACCCGAAGCGAGGCACCAGCCAAAGGCTAAACACCACGGTGATCGCGGCGCCCACCCCA
>JBIIWL010000304.1:0-2623 GCA_044338885.1 Fibrobacteria bacterium | reverse complement strand
TCGGCGGCACGGCAACGACGGCCACTGCTGCGGCGAACTACACCGTGACGGCAACCAACGCCAGTGGCACCGCCACAGCGACGGTGAACATCACAGTGTTGCCTGGCCTCCCGGTCATCGCCTACGCTGGTTCACCGAAGTCGTTCACACGCAATGTGGCTGACTCCTTGCTCGTCACTTCGACGGGTGGAGCCGTGGCCTCGTACTCGGTGTCGCCCACACTGCCTGCTGGCTTGACGTTGAACGCAACGTCGGGTCGCATCGGCGGCACGGCGACCACGGCCACTGCTGCGGCGAACTACACCGTGACGGCAACCAACGCCAGTGGCACCGCCACAGCGACGGTGAACATCACAGTGTTGCCCGGCTTGCCGGTCATCGCCTACGCTGGTTCACCGAAGTCCATGATCAAGGGTGTGGCTGACTCCTTGGTGGTGACCTCCACGGGTGGCGCAGTCGCGACGTTCGCAGTGGCACCGGCGCTTCCCGCTGGCCTGACGCTGAACACGACGACGGGCCGCATTGGTGGCACCGCAACGGTTGCCGCCGCTGCGGCGAACTACACGGTGACAGCGACCAACGCCAGCGGCACTGCCACGGCAACGGTCAACATTACCGTGCAGGATCTCACACCGGTTGTGAACTACGCCAAACTCACGGATACGCTTGAAGTTGGTGTCGCGGTCACCAAGAACACGACCTCCACGGGTGGTGCGGTGACGGCCTGGGCGATTACTCCGGCTCTCCCCGCCGGTCTGACGTTCAGCACCACCACGGGTAACATCACTGGTACGCCCACGGTTCAAGCAGCCGCTGCGAACTACCGTGTGATTGCGACCAATGCGTACGGTGCTGACACGGTCAACTTGAACATTCAAGTCAAGCCTTCCACGTCGATCATGCCGGGTGCCTACACGTTCCGCGTGAGCGGTGCGGAAAAGCCCTACACCTTCCTGATCCCTGCCAGCGCTGTGGCGACGGAAAAGGTGACCATGCGTATCACGGATGTCTGGGGTCGCACGGTGTGGACCACGGTTGTTCGTCCGGGTGAATCGAAGGGTGTGACGGAGGTGGCCTGGAACGGTCGCACCGCCACGGGCTCTCTCGCCTCAGCCGGTATGTATGTGGTGCGAGTGACCGTCTTGAATAACGGCACAAGCACCAACTACGTCCAGAAGTCGGTGACTCTCAAGTCTCGGTAATCTGGGAACGTTAAAGTTCTGAAAAGGCGGTCCGGCATTAGTCGGGCCGCCTTTTTTTTGGTCCTTTCTAAAGGCGTCTGTTTACAGTCTTCATGACATAAATACGCACGCCGTTTGTGATCAATCATAGGCCCCAAGGCTTGATCTTAAGGCCTGGGCTGTGATGAGACTATGGTTTTGAGGTGTTAAAAAATCCCGAGGGCTTCGCAAATCACCCGGTTGCCCGAACCACGACCCCCATTCCGACTACATTTCCCCCCATGAGCCGTTTCCGTTCGCTCGTCAAGGACTCGCTCGCCTATGGCGTGTCGTCCCTACTGAGCCGTTTTCTCAATTTTTTACTGGTTCCGTTCTACACGCATGTCTTAACGCCCGGCGAGTTCGGTGTCAGCAACATCGTGTTTGCCCTCGTCGCGTTTTTGAACATCTTGTATCAAGCCGGGTTCGATTCGTCGTACCTCCGTCTTGCGCACGACGCCGAACAAGAAGGCCAACCACACGGGCGCCGCCTTTTTAGCACGGCGCTGTGGTCGCAAATGGGCGTCTCATTGTCGCTCACGGTTCCTTTCTTGCTGCTTGCCCCATGGCTGGGCGCGGTGTTCAATATCCCGGCCGATTACAACTCCCTGTTCATGCTAGCCGCCGTGATCCTCGCGCTCGATGCACTGTCGGTCGTGCCGATGGCCCATTTGCGCTATAAACGCAAAGCGCTACACTTCGCGTTCATCCGGCTTGGCAACGTGGTCATCAATATCGCCGGCAATCTCATCTTTGTGTTGTGGCTCGACAAAGGCCTCGAGGGCATCTTTCTCGCCAACGTGATTGCGAGCGCGTTCACACTCGTCTTCTTGACACCCGTATTCGTGGCCAACTGGCGCGCGGCTTTTGATGGCGCGCGCTTACGCACCTTACTCGCTTTTGGTCTACCGTTTGTACCTGCGGGTTTGTACGGCATTGTCAATGAAATGGCGGGACGCTTGTTCCTCAGCCGCCTCACGACCGCAGACGTGGCCCGCCTTCACCCGGGCACAGGTTGGGACACGCTTCATCTGACCGGTGTGTTCTCCGCGGCGTGGAAGTTGGGCATTTTCGGCTTGCTTCTCGTGCAGATGTATCGCTTGGCGTGGCAACCCTTCTTCCTTCGTCATCATCACGATGCCGATGCACCAGCGCTCTTTGGGCGCGTGCTGCGCGCGTTGCTGCTGTTTGTCGGGAGCGCCGGCCTTACCCTCACTCTCTTTCTCGACAAACTTGTGGCGACCCCCGTCTTTGGGACGCCGCTGATCGCCCCTTCGTTTTGGGCGGGCTTGCCGATCGTGCCGGGCATCTTATTCGCCTATGCCCTACAAGCGTGGTTTGTGCATTTCACGTTGGGGGTGTACATCGCCAAAAAAACGGGAGCACTCATTTGGATTAATGGG
>JBIIWL010000055.1:0-9421 GCA_044338885.1 Fibrobacteria bacterium | reverse complement strand
CCTTCTCTCTCCTGCCGGCTTTGCGGGAAGGAGTGGGAAGGGGGGCGGGCTTAGACTCTTCGTGGGAGCGGGTGAAGCGTCGGGGGACCATATCGCGGCGCTGATTCTTCAGCGCATGCGCGCGCACCATCCCGACCTTGTCGTGCAAGGGTTTGGTGGACCTTTGTGTGCCGCCGAAGGTTTAAACTCCTGGTACCCGCTCTCCGACCTCGCCGTGAATGGTTTAGGCGATGTGATTCGGCGCGGGGTGTTTCTGCTCCGCGCGCGCGCGGCGCTGGTTCGGCACATGGAAACGTTCAAGCCGGATGTGGTGCTCCTCGTGGATTACCCCGGCATGAACGTACCCTTAGCGCGGCGCGCGCGCGCATTGGGAATCCCGGTTCACTATGTCGCGCCGCCGCAACTATGGGCCTACAAGAATGCGGCGAGGCGACGGGCACGGTTGCGCCGTGCCTTAGACGGTGTGTCGCTCCAGGTTTTGTTTCCTTTCGAAGGCGAAGAGTATCCGCACTGGAGTGCGCCGGTCACTCAAGGTCACTTCTTCCCGTTACCCGCCTTCGAGCCCTCGCGTGGAACACGATTGTTGCTGTGCCCCGGGAGTCGACGCGGCGTGCTCCGCCGCAATCTGCCCTTGTGGCTCACCCGGGTTCACGCATTTTTCGGCACGCTGGATGGCGTCGATATTTTGGTGCCGGAATACCTCGCGGCTGACGCACGCGTGGTGTGCGGTTTTGAAAGCACGCGATGTGGTGACGAGGCCAAGGGACCCACCATCGTCACCGAACCTGAAGCGGCATTTGCAAACGCGGGCGCGGCGATCGCCTTCCCCGGCACAATCACACTGGAATTATTCCTTCAACGAATCCCCACACGCGTCTGGGGCGTGCTCGACCCGCTCACATTGTTAGCCGGGCGACGCACCCTGCGAGGGCCTCATGTGGCGCTGCCGAATGTGCTTGCCCATAGAGGCGGACTTTCGGCCGTATGCCCCGAATGGATTGGCACAGCGGCAGACTTTCGCCGCGACCCGCCGGCGATTCCGCCCAAGCGGGCCGATTGGAGCCCACAGGCCACGGCGGAAAGCCTCGCTGCCGTGTGGGCGCTAATGGGTTCCGACCGAGGCGTCGAGGTCGCACTGACCTTAGATGAAGGACAACCGCTGAACACTTAGTCACAGCGGTTCGAAATGCGCTACCCCAAGAGGATCGGGGCATCGGGAAGTTCATTGCGATCGTCGAAACGGTTTGCATTCGTCAGCGGAAAGTGCTGTTCTAAATGGGCCGTCACGCGTTCGATCCCAACTCGCAGGCCGTCCTCAAATTTGCCGGCGCGGAAGGCGGTCTCCATGGCCTGACAGATGGATTCCCAACCCGCGGCCCCAACCTTTTGGTTAATGCCACGATCCGCGACAATCTCAACATCACGGTCGGCGAGCAACAAATAAATCAACACGCCGTTGTTGGCCTCCGTGTCCCAGATGTGGAGGCTTGAAAAGACTTCGACCGCACGTTCGCGGGCGGAGAGAGCGGGCCGAAAAAACGGCAATGTAAGCGATGCTTCGACCACCAGACGGATCTCGCCGCTATGGCGTTTTTCGGACTGAGTGACGAGGGCTCCAACCCGGGTCATGGCTTCGGGTGCCAGGACTTTGCGCACGGCGCGCGCGCTCGTGAATTCATGGCGTAACCAGCGACTGAAATTCCAGTTCATCACGCCCCCCTACCAATTTCCCGAGGCGCCACCGCCTCCAAAAGAACCGCCACCACCGCCAAAACCGCCGAATCCCCCGCCCCCACCAAAGCCACCACGGCCCATGCCGCCAAAGCCTCCCTGCGAACCCGGCATGTAGAAGCCGCCGCCTCCCATGCGGCTGCCGACAAAACTGCCCAGACCCATCAGGCCAAAAACCAACGCCAAGCCGCCGAAGAGGGCGCCCAGCAGTATCGATCCAAAGAGCATCCAGGACAAGAAACCCATCCCTAGGCCAGCCGTCAGACCACCGAACACGCGGCCCAGCACGACGGGTAACACAAACACGGCGAACAGACCGACGATGAGCAACAGTTGAAGCGTTCCTTCGAGCGATCCCTTTTTAGCCGGCGGGGGCGGCAACGGCGTGCCTTCGATCACGCTGACGGCTTGCTGCAGGCCTGCCGCAATGCCTCCGGCATAATCGTTCTGCCGGAATAAGGGCGTGATGGTTTCATCCAAAATTCGATTTACCACGGCATCGGGAAGGCTGCCCTCCAACCCATACCCGACTTCGAAACGCATGGCTCTGTCGTCGGTCGCGACGATCAATAAGAGGCCGTCATCTTGTTTTTCGCGCCCGAGCTTCCACGCCTCGGCGACCCGTAAGGCATACTGTTCGATCGCCTCGGGTTGCGTGGTCGGCACAACCAGTACCGCAACCTGGGCACCTTTTTGGGCTTCCACGTCGGCAAGCCACGCCTCCAATTCGCGCGCTTGTTGCGCGCTCAAGACCCCGACCTGATCCACCACACGCGCCGACAACGGCGGCACGGGAATGAGCGTAACCGCCGCAGGTGGCGTCGTGAAAATTGCCGAGAGGCTTATCACGGCCGCCACGAGCAAGGCGGCCCGCGTCATGATCGGCGATCGGGCGAGCCCGAGACGAAACAACGTCTATTCCTTTTGTGCAGGGGCCGAAAAGTCGACGGCGGGCGCGTTCGAAACGGCAGCCTCATCGACGACGGTGAAATTCGCTTTGGCGGCGTATCCAAAAATTTTGGCGGTCAGGTTGGTCGGGAACGAGCGTGCCAGCACGTTGTATTGCTTGACCGACTCGATGTAACGGCCGCGCGCGACGGTGATGCGATTCTCCGTGCCTTCAAGTTGAGCTTGCAGATCACGGAAAAGTCCGTCCGCCTTAAGTTGCGGATAGTTTTCCGCCACCACCATCAGGCGCGAGAGCGCGCCGCTCATGGAACTTTGTGCCGCCATGAACTTTGCGAGTGCCGCTTCGTCGTTGACAAGCTCGGGTGTGGCCTGAATCGAGCCCACGCGGGCACGAGCTTCCGCCACGTCGGTAAAGACCTGGCTTTCGTGAGCGGCATAGCCCTTCACGGTCTGCACGAGGTTGGGCACGAGGTCGGCGCGGCGTTGGTATTGGTTCACCACCTCCGACCACTGCGACTTGACCTCTTCGTCAAGCGCCTGAAAACGGTTGTAGCCGCAGCCCGTGAGCAACGTCGAAAGTGTGACGAGCAGGGTTGATACCAAAATGGTTTTAAGAAGAGGTTTTTTGAGTAGAGTCATGTGGTTGGTCATGGTGGCCTCCTGGCCGAAAAAAATGATTGTACAAAGATAGGTCGGGCAATTGTGGGCAAAGGTTCACGGGGCTCAACTATGTTTCCTCCACATGACTGGAGCGACAATCACCGTATTGGATTGCAACGAATTCTGGAGCCCCTCCGGTGGTGGGGTGCGGCGCTACCATCTGCAAAAAATGGCCTACTTGAGGTCACGCCGCGATGTGCGCCATGTCATGGTCATGCCCGGCACCCGGGCGCGCACCGAGCAAACCGGCCCCAATGCCGTCATCGAACACGTGCCTGCCTTTAAATTCCCCGGCAATTGGGAATACCGGCTCTGCCCCACCGTGGCGGCACTCCGCGCCGTGATTGCAAAGCACAAGCCTGATGTCATTGAAATCGGCAGCCCCTACCTGTTACCGGGCCGCATCCGCGCCGCAGTTCGAGGGTTGGAGGCACAAGGGATCAAGCCGAAGCTCGTCGGGTTTTGGCACGCCGATTTTCCCGTGACCTATGTGCAACGGTTCTTCGCGCGCTTTGGTGCCCCGGTGGGTCGTATGGCCGAAAATGTAGCCTGGGCCTTTGCGCGTCACCAATACGCCGCGATGGACGCGATCTTTGTACCCAGCCAAGTGATCCTCAATCGTTTGCAAAAACGCGGCTTGAAAAACCTCCATCACATTCCGCTGGGGGTCGATACCGCGACGTTCAATCCAGCCCGCCGTATTGAGGCCCGCGCACAGGAACTCAAAGCAGGGCTACCCGAGCGTTTGACCATTTTCTTTGGTCACCGGTTCTCCGAGGAAAAAGGGTTGCGCACCTTGCTAAAGGCCTACCCGCAACTCTGCGAACGACTCGGCCACGAGCCCGCCCTCGTTTTTGCCGGAACCGGCCCCGACCTAAACCTCGTGCAAGCCGCAACGCGTGAGCACGCCCACATGCGCTACATCGGGTTTGTGCGCGAGCCCGCTGACATGGCGGCGTGGTACGCCTCGTGCGATATGGGCCTTGCGCTCAGCGGTTGGGAAACCTTTGGTCTCGCGATTGTGGAGGCCCTCGCCTGCGGACAGATCTTAGTGGCCGCGAACACAGGCGCCGCGCGCGAACACGTTGAACAATCAGGTGCCGGACTGCCCATTCCGGTGGCTCATGTAGACGCGCTGGTCGACGCGATTGAAACCCTCTGGCGCGACCGTGCCTCGTGGCCGCAACGCGCGCAGAAAGCGGTGGCCTACGCACAAGAACTGACCTGGGATCATTGCTTCGCGCGCGAACTTGACCAGTACCGTGCGCTGACAAGGCCACCCGTATGATACCGAATCGATTGATTTTCATCTGGTTCGGCCAGACCTTCCCCTACGGCAACTTGCTGGCGTTGCGCTCGGCACGGCGCTGGTTTAAGCCGGATGAACTCTTGCTCATTGTCGATAATCCTGAAGCCATCATGGCCATTCTCGAAGGTGACGCGCCCGATCTGCTGCAGTGGCCCGAGTTGCAGGTTAAACGCGCCGACACCACGTGGTTCGAAGGTTTACCACATGTTTCTGCACTGGCGGCCACGCTGTTTGGTAAAGGCCTCTCGCCTGCCACCAAGGCCAATCTGATCCGCCTCGCGGCGCTGTACAAACTAGGCGGGGTGTACCTCGATTTTGATACCATCACGATCGGCGGCCCAGAACGCGACCCGCGCGCGCTTTTATCACTGTCAGGGTTCTGCGGCACCGAACCGCTCTCCTTACCGGCGTCACTGTTTACCAGCAAAAATCCCTTACGCTGGATTGCCGCGGGAGCGCGCCTTGGCGCGCGCCAGCTGTGCGCGAACGTACCAAGTGGCTGGAAACTCTTTCGCGGCTTTGAAGCGCTCTACCCGGCCGCGCCCAATAATGCCGTACTGGGCGCCGTGGCGGGCCACCCGTTTTTAGAAACCTGCTTCCGACTCATGGCCGCGCTGCCCCCTCAAGAGCGCGTGAAGCGCTTCCGCCTTGGCACCCACCTGTTGCAGCGCGCGGCCCTGGCGTATCGCCCCGAGCAAGTTGGTCACAAAGATTGGACGGGGCACATCACGGCGACCCCACCACAACCCTTCGTCGTACTCCCACCCCCACATTTTTACCCCTTGGGTCCTGAGATTGCCACGCATTGGTTCAAGCCCGGCACGGCGGCTCAACTTGACGCCATGCTGCAACCCGAAACCACCATCGTGCATTGGTACAACTCGGTGGAAGTGAGGTTGGGGGGTAAGGCGCTGACGCGCCGGTGGGTGGAGACGCACGGTGATACCGCGTTCGCGGAGCTGGTGCGCCGGTATTGTTGAGGTTACTTTTCCCCGAAAAACCGGGAGTTTTCGATGAAACCGCGTGCAAACTCAAAACTCATTTCAGCCTTTGCCGTGGTCGCCGCACTGGCCGGCCTCACGGCGATGGTCACTCTGACCGGCTGTGGTCAAAAACCCGACTCGAATGAAATCGTCATCGGCGAATACGGCGCGCTCACCGGGCCGATCGCCAGCTTCGGCCAAAGCACGCACAAGGGCATCACGCTCGCCATCGATGAAATCAACGCCGCCGGTGGCGTGCTCGGCAAACAGATCCGCCTCGTGGTCGAAGACGACCAAGGCAAACCTGAAGAAGCGCTCACCGCGGTAACCAAACTCATCAGTAAAGACCGTGTGGTCGCCCTGCTCGGCGAGTTCGCTTCGTCGAACAGCCTCGCCGCCGCACCGTTCGCACAACAAAGCCGCATCCCGATGCTCTCGCACGGGTCGACCAACCCCAAAGTCACGCAGGTCGGCGATTACATCTTCCGCGCCTGCTTTATTGACCCGTTCCAAGGCCAGGTCATGGCCAAGTTCGCGAGCGAAACTATGAAGGTGTCACGCGTGGCCATCTTGCGCGACATCAAGAGCGACTACTCTGTGGGTCTCGCTGATTACTTCACCAAGAGCTTTACGGCCGCCGGCGGCACGATCGTCGCCGACGAGAGCTACAGCGCCGGTGATAAAGATTTTAACGCGCAGCTCACCTCACTCAAACAAAAAAATGCCGAGGCGATTTTCATCCCGGGCTATTACACCGAAATCGGTTTGATCGCGCGCCAAGCGCGCAAGCTCGGCATCACCGCCGTACTGCTCGGTGGCGATGGTTGGGATAGCGAGAAGTTGTGGGAGATCGGTGGCGAGGCCCTCAACGGCAGCTTCTTCTCCAACCATTACTCTGTGGACAACCCCTCCCCCGAAATTCAGGCCTTTGTGGAAAAGTTCAAAGCGAAGAACGGCCACGCGCCTGACGCGCTCGCCGCCCTCGGGTACGATGCCGCCAAGGTGCTTGTGGACGCCATCGCCCGCGCCGGCAGCGACGACCCCAAGGCCATCCGCGACGCCTTGGCGCTGACCAAAGACTTTCACGGCATCACCGGCAACATCACCTTGAACGAAAACCGCGACGCCATCAAATCTGCCGTGGTTCTCGAAGTGCAGAACGGAAAGTTCTTGTACAAAGAAACGGTTGACCCGTAACCCGTGACCCTTTTTCTTCAACAACTCCTCAACGGCCTGTCGCTCGGCAGCATTTATGCGCTGGTGGCGCTCGGGTACACCATGGTGTACGGCGTGCTGCGCTTGATCAATTTCGCGCATGGCGACGTGTACATGCTGGGGGCGTTTGCGGGCTACTACGCCAGCAAGCTGCTGCACGGCCGACTCGGTGCCGCGGGCGGCGGTTTGATTGAAGCCGCAGCGATCCTGGTGGTCTCGATGGTCGCCTGCGCGGTTGTGGGTATTTTGATCGAGCGCTTCGCGTATCGCCCCGTACGGCGTGCCTCGAGGCTGACGTTACTCATCGTCGCCATCGGTGTTTCGCTCCTCATTGAAAACCTCGCCCAGCTCTTCTTTGGTGCGGACCCCAAGTTCTTCCCGCAAATCTTGCCGGAGTCGATGTACAACTGGGGCGGCGTACTCATCACCAACCAACAGATTCTCGTGTTCGTCACCGCCGTAATTCTGATGATCGCCCTCACCTGGTTTATCCGCGGCTCGCGCACGGGCAAAGCCATGCGCGCCGTCAGCCACAACGCCGACGCAGCCCGCCTCATGGGCATCAACGTCAATGTGATCATCAGCCTGACTTTCGCCATCGGCTCGGCGCTCGCCGCCGCCGGTGGAATTTTGGTCTCACTCAACCAACCGAGCATCGACCCGATCATGGGCCTGATGACCGGCATCAAAGCCTTCGTTGCTGCGGTGCTCGGCGGCATTGGCAGCATCCCTGGCGCCGTACTCGGCGGCCTGATCATCGGCTTGGCTGAAACTTTTGTGGCCGGATACGGCTCATCGACCTACCGGGATGCCATCGCGTTCCTCATCCTCATCGTCATTCTTTTGTTCAAACCTGAAGGCATCTTGGGCAAAGGCCAAGTGGAGAAGGTCTAAGGAAAGATGAAATCGGAAATCAGAAAGATGAAAAGGAGAAACCAAACCTTACCGACCTTCGATTGGGCAAGTGCCACTCGTGTTGTTTCCTGTTTCATGTTTCATCTTTCATCTTTGCGCCACGCATGAAACGCGTCCTCATTTTGATCGCGTGGATCGGCGGGGCGGCCCTGTTGCAGTGGGCGCTGACGGCGCTGCTGCTTGATGGCCCCATTCGTCAGGGACCCTACTATTATCAGATTCTGATTTTGGCGGGGGTGAACGTGATGCTGGCGGTCTCCCTGAATTTGACCAACGGCATCACGGGTCAGTTTTCAATCGGTCACGCGGGGTTCTTTGCCGTCGGGGCGTATGCCGCGGCGGCCGTATCGGTGTATGCCGGCCCTTCGATTCGAGCCGCGACGGAATTTCTCCCCGTGGTGGCATCGGACGGTACGCTTCTGGTGATCGCCTCTGTAGTCGGCATGGTGGTCGCGGCGGGCGCGGGCTGGCTTGTGGGCATGCCTTCGCTACGCTTGCGCGGCGATTACCTCGCCATTATGACCTTAGGGTTCGGCGAAATCATCCGCGTTCTAATTCTCAACATCGATGCTGTAGGCGGTGCCCGCGGCTTTACGGGCATCCCTCGGCTCAGCAGTTTCTTCTGGGTCTTCTTGGGCGTGCTGGCCTGCGTGGTCACGGTACGGAACATTTTAAGGTCGAGCCAAGGCCGCGCCTTGCTGGCGATTCGCGAAGACGAAATCGCGGCACAGGCCATGGGCCTAGCAGTCACCCGCCACAAGGTGACCGCCTTTGTGATTGGCGCGGCCTTCGCCGGGCTCGCCGGCTCGCTGTTTGGCCACTTCACCATGTTCTTGCACACCAACTCCTTCACCTTCGTCAAGAGCTTTGAGATCGTCATCATGATCGCCCTCGGCGGCTTAGGGAGCTTGGCCGGAGCCGTACTCGGCGCGGTGGTGCTCACGGTACTTCCCGAATTATTCCGTGGCTTTGCGGAGTACCGCATGGTGATTTATGCGCTCGCCCTCATCCTCATTATGATCTATCGCCCGCAAGGCTTACTCGGGACGGGCCGCTTTTTAGGAGCCGGACGTGCGCTGTTGAAACGCAAAAAAGTCGGAGGCGACGCCGCATGAACGCCGTGCCCTTGCTCCGCATTGATGGCGTCACCCGTCGGTTCGGCGGCTTGACCGCGGTGAAAGCCGTGTCCTTCTCGGTAGAGCGCGGTCAGTTGTTCGGTTTGATCGGCCCCAACGGCGCAGGCAAGACCACATTATTCAACCTGATCACCGGCATGTATACCCCGAACGAAGGCACGATCGCCTTAGATGGCTTAAGCGTGGCCGGTTTGCCGCCGCATCGCATTACCGCCTGCGGGATCGCGCGTACGTTTCAGAACATCCGCTTGTTCGGGGGTCTCAGCGTCCTCGACAACGTGAAAATCGCATGCCATATGCGGCGCTCGGCGTCTCTCACGGCGAGCCTTTTGCGGACGCATGCCTTGCATGAGTCAGAAGCGCATATCGATGAGACCGCGCACCGCTTGTTGGCCCTCATGCAACTCGATGGCCTTGCCCAGGAGGCCGCCGCGAATCTCCCCTACGGCCACCAACGTCGCCTCGAAATCGCCCGCGCGCTGGCGACGGAACCGAAGCTGCTGTTGCTCGACGAACCCGCCGCCGGCATGAACCCGCAAGAATCTATCGAGCTCATGCACCTG
>JBIIWL010000092.1:0-7167 GCA_044338885.1 Fibrobacteria bacterium | reverse complement strand
GTAGTTTTTCAAAATCAACCGTGAGCGCGCAACCCGATTGACGCGCGAGGTGCCACAGTTCGGACGACAAGCCATCACTTAAATCGATGGCGGAAATAGAACGAACCGTGTCTACGCTCTGCATCTTTGCTAAAAGCGGACCAAGTGCGAGCGGAGGGCTCGGCGTGACATGCGCGTCACGGAGAATTTGGTAGGCCGCCTCTCGCGCATCATCGAATTCCAACCGATGCGGATGACGGAACAAATCGAGCCCCGCGGCAGAACCTCCGAGCGCCCCGCTCACATAAATTTGGTGACCCGCTCTCGCCCCACCGCGCAGCAATGGTCGGCCTTCGACCACCCCCAAAACCGTGAAGTTGAAAAACTCAGCGTCCTGTGACCGCGTCGTGTCTCCCCCGACGATTCGAAAATCGTGTGCGGCCTCCAGACTCCGAATCGTATCGCCCAGCGCCGCAAAAGTTGACTCGTCGTAGGCCGGGGTCGCCCCCAGCGCGAACAACGCAAAGCGTGTGCGACCGCCCATGGCGTTGATGTCTGAGAGGTTGGAGAGCATCGCTTTGCGCAAGGCTTGGGACCGCGACACCCAGTCAAGGCGAAAGTGAACACCCTCGACACTGGCATCGGTCGAGGCCACCCAGGTTTGCGCCCTTTCTGTGGCCCACACAAAAGCGTCGTCACCGAGACCATGGCCGTTTGGGGCAAAACGAGCACCATCGAACATCCGTTCGATGTGGGAGAATTCCCCTCCGGGAGCAAAAAAGCGGTTCATGCGCCCTTGAAGCTAGATTTTCACCCTCACTAAACCGGATTCATACCATGGACTTTTCGCACATCATCATCGATCCCTCCATTTGCGCGGGCAAAGCTCACATTTTAGGGACGCGCCTGACCGTTGATTTGTTGCAAGCGCAGCTCGCCACGGGCTGGAACCGCAATAACATCCTCGAAACCTACCCCTACCTCACCGAACAAGAAGTGGATCAAGCCCTGGCCTATCCCCTCAAATAGGGTATTCGCCAAGCGCCAACCGCCGTTGGTAGTATTTTTTCATTTTCCGTGAGAAAAAAGGCAAGGTTTGCGCTAAGTTTTAGGGGCTTTGGCGGGTGCGATGCGTGATTTCACGGTCGACACTCGCCGTGGAGGAGTCCCCCATGTATTCGTCCCTGTCCCGTCCCTCTCTCACCACCTTAATCTTCCGCGCTGCGGTTTTTGCCGCCGCGACCGCCGCGGTTCTGTGGCCTGCGATCGCGCACGCTCAGTCCTGCGCGATGCCGACCGCTTCGGACTTCCGCATCGACACGCTCGCGAATAATGCGACGGGCGATCTCTACGAAGGTTCCTCCGCGAACGGCGGCGAGAGTGGCAGCTATGGCGTGGTCCAGATGGCGATCGCCAAAAACGGTAAAGTGTTCATCGCCAAAATGTGCTCGGGCCAAATTCGCGTGTATCGCCCCGGGATCGGCGGCGCCGCAACCCCCACTGTTCGTGCGGGCACCGTGCCCACACGGTGCGATAACGAAGACGGCTTGCTCGGCATTGTGCTTGACCCGAACTTTATGACCAACCGTTGGTTGTATGTCTTTCATACGGACATCAACTCGGCCACGAGCCCGCAAAATGCCGACACCGGTAAGGCTCACCTGCTGACCCGTTATACCTACGACTCCACGGCGGCCGCAGGCAGCCAGCTGACCAACCCGAAACTGCTCCTCCGCATGGAGCGCATGATCGATACGCGCGCCTACCATGCCGCGGGCGGCTTGGACATGAGCGCCAACGGCATCCTCGTGATCGGCACGGGTGATGACACCAGCCCTCACTCGGGCGAATGCAGCAGCAACAACTCGGCGCCGCTGCTCTGGAACAGCCGCAAGTGCGATGCGCAAAAGTCTTCGGCCAACACAGCCAGCTTGCGTGGTAAAATTCTGCGTATCGTGCCGATCCCCTTCGCCGACAACCAGACCCCCGCGCCCGGCATTGGCAGCACCTACAATATCCCCGCCGGCAATTTGTGGGAACTGATCAACAACCCTTCGTTCAACCCGAACTGGAACTCATCCGTCGACGACATCAACAAGGTGCGTCGCGAGATCTACACGATGGGTCACCGCAACCCGTACCACCCCCGCATCGACACCAAGTCGGGTTGGATCTTTACCGGTGAAGTCGGCCTCGACGCAGGCTCAACTACCGCCTACACCCCCACCCGCGGCCCGGAAGGGCGCGAAGAGTGGAACCTCGCCACGGCACCCGGTAACTACGGCCACCCCTACTGTGTGGGTAACAACACGCCGTGGCGCAAGTTCACCTCACCGGCGACCACTTGGAACGCCGGTACCGGCGACACGGCCTTCTACAATTGCGCCGCGATCCAAAACGTTTCCCCCAATAATTACGGCATCGTCAACCTGCCCCCGGCCCGCGCCGCCTCGCTGTGGTACTCCAATGCCAATAGCACCGACGACGGCTCACGCTTAGGGTTCACCAGCGGCGAAACCGCCGTCGGCGGCCCCATGTACCGCTACGATACGGCGCTGGTCTCCTCCATCAAGTTCCCGCCGCAGTACGAAGGCAAGGTGTTCTTCTTCGATTGGGCCAACGAAAACAAAAGCTCATTCCGCGTCGTCACCTTACAGCCTAACGGCACTATCGACACCGGCGCGGCCGCCACACCGCGCTTCCCGGGCAGCACGCTTTCAGCATTGCCGACCGGTTCTTACATCGATATGCAGTTCGGCCCTCACGACGGGGCGATGTACCTGATCAAGGGCAGCAACACCTACAGCAACTTCAACCAAGCCGCACTGTACCGTGTGTCCTACACCGGCACGATCAACAACGCGTGCTACAGCCCGTTCGTCGCGACGGTCGGCCCCGTGTCCATCGCCCGCGAATCGATCCGCCGCACCATCGCGCCTTCGATCGCGGTGATCAATGGGATGGTGACGCTTCCGATCGGTTTCACCAAGGTCTCGTTGTACGACATGGGTGGCCGTAAGGTCTGGAGCCATGCGCGCACGAACGCGCTCACCGCAGAAACCGTGCGCCTGCCCGAAGGCATCGCCGCCGGCGTCTTGCAGGCGCGACTGACTCGCTAGTCGCCCTCAGCCTCACACGAAAAAACCCCGCACGAATCATCGTGCGGGGTTTTTTATTGCGCGCAGGCGCCGCTCGGGAGCGCGCCAATTCAGTGGGGCGCGGAGGCCTCCATGGCGCGCTTCATGTCTGTGACCGCCGCGGCGAGGCCTACGAAAACGGCGCGGCCGATGATGGAGTGACCGATATTGAGTTCGACCACACCCGGTATGGCCGCGATGGGCCCCACGTTCGCGATCGTCAGGCCGTGGCCCATGTTCACCTGGAGACCGCCCGCTTGGGCCAGCGCGGTCGCGCGTACGATGCGGGCCAGCTCGGCCTCGCACGCGGGCGTGCCGAACAAGCGTGCGTATAAACCGGTATGGAACTCTACGAACGCGGCGCCCGATTTGACGGCGGCCTCAACGTGCGCCGCGTCGGGTTCGATAAACAACGAGGTCGGCACGCCCACCGCGCGCAGCGCGGCGACCGCGCGGGTCACAGACTCAAAATGCGAGATCACGTCGAGGCCGCCTTCGGTGGTGAGCTCCTCGCGCCGCTCGGGCACCAAGGTGGCCATATCCGGTTTGACGGCGACGGCGATCGCCACGATCTCGGGCGCGACGGCCATTTCAAGGTTGAGCCGGGTCTTGACCGTGCGACGTAAGGTGTGCACATCCTCGTCTTGGATATGACGGCGGTCTTCACGCAAGTGGATGGTGATCCCATCGGCCCCGGCTTCTTCGCACACGGCTGCCGCGGCGACAGGGTCGGGGTGTTGCTCGCCGCGCGCCTGTCGCAACGTGGCTACATGATCGATATTAACGCCGAGTTTAAGCATGGGGGAAAGATAGCAGGGGGAAACAGCAATCAGCAGTCAGTGGTCAGTGGTCAGTGGTCAGTGGTCAGCAATCAGGATCACAGGACAGAATCGTTTGTTTTGCGCTCGCTGAACGCTGACAGCTGTTCGCTGACAGCCTTCCCTCTCACTCCCCCTGCTTGAGTGTTCTGAGCGTGACCCACCGGGGCGAGGCGCCCACTTGTGCGTGCGCTTTGAGGCCTTTGGCGAGTGCCTCTGGCAGACCCGGTGTGTGCCGCAAAACCCAGACACCCTCACCAGACCGCTGAGCCGCACTGGTGCGCCGCAGCAATTCATCCATGACGATTTGTTGCGAACCAACCTCCTGGGCAATGGCCGTGAGGCCCGTCGCACCGGTGGCGAGCGAGACTTGCGCCGTGAGCGTTCGCGGCGAACCCGTGAGGTCCAAAAACAGCAGCTCTCGTGCGGCAATAAAGGTCAAGACCTGATTCATGAGCCCGGGGTTCTCGATGGCGCGATCGCCGAACTTGGTTGCAAAGCCCACCGCGTCGTGATTCACATCCAATCGGTCGCGCAAAACAGTTTCGGTCTCTTCGCGGCTATCGTCGATGAACAGCGCGCGCGGCCCCGGCTTAACCACAGGGAAATTGGTCGGCTCCATCGGGAGTTCGACCATCACATCGTGCGTCGCCCCGGCATTCCCTTCGTCGTGGATCATGGCGCGCACTGTGTCAGGGTACACCAAGGTGACCGCCACCGGAAACGCGGCCCACGCCCGGCGGTCCGCTTCACTGGCGCGTCCGAGGTCTGTGATCACCAGTGCCATGCGGAACGAACCCGCCACCACCACTTCGCCAATCACCAATCGAATGGCTACCTGGTTTCCTGCCGCGTCTTGCAGCATGTATTCCACTTTGTCGGCCAAGTTGCCGACCTCGCGCCCTTCAATGACTGTAAACCCGGCGCGCGGTGCGAACTGCTCGAGCTCGTAGGCGAGTGTGTGCACGGGTTTGCCACGCGGGAAGGTCAGCTCGGTGAAGTCGCCGCGCTTGCGTACGGCACGCGGCTCCAAGCCATTCCCCACGGCATAGGGCAACAAAAACCGCTCACGAAACTGGGTGAGGGCTGTATCAGCCGTGTCGCGGAACAACCACCCGTTGGCCTTGCGCCACGCGACGGTTTGCAGCGAATCGAGTTCGACGCGCGGGAACTCGGGGATGGCGTCATCTTGTTTGGGAAACTGACGCGCAGTCAGCACACCGATGGCGACGAGCGCGGCGACGACGATTAAAACAAATAGGATGCGACGACCTGGTTTCACGGGGGCTAAGGTAGCAACGGGTGGTGAATGCCCGAGGTGTCGGACTATTTATGGGGGCTTATGCCCGCGTTGTGAAACGATTCCCTGAGGTTGGTGATTTTGGGTTGGACGATTCCTAGGAGTTGGTATTTCGAAATCGGGATGTTTTGAGCATCATCCGAAGTTTATGGCGTTCACCAACGACTAGGAACAGCCCTCATTGAGGGTACCAACGCCTCGTAGAGTCTGCAGGGCGCGTCCCAACATCACAGAGAGCCCGCAATGCAGTCACCAACTCTCTAGGGCCTCAAAGACGTAGCTTTCCCCCCTATGCCCATTCACGCTATTCTCGCGGGTCCGACCGCTTCTGGTAAAACCGCACTCTCAATCAAGTGGGCGCTCGCGCGCGGGTTCTCGATCCTCTCGGTCGATTCGCGCCAGCTTTACCGTGAGTTTGTGATCGGTACGGGTGCGCCCACCGATGCGGAACGCCACGGCGTCCCGCATCATTTGATCGGCGTGCTCGACCCCCGCGAGGTCTACGCGCCGCGCCGGTTCGCCGCCGAAGCCGCCAACATTGTGGCCGCGCATCCACAGACCAACTTTTTGGTCGTTGGCGGCACGGGTTTGTACCTGCGCGAATGGATGTACCCCGGCGCTGAGGATCGCGGTGAGACCCCGCGTGAAATACGAGATGCGGCAGCGGCTAAAATTGAGGCCGAGGGGTTGGAGGCCGTGCACGCGGAGATGACCGTGCTCGACCCTGCAGGCATGCACCGCGTCGACCCCAACGACACCTACCGAATCACCAAGCGGCTCGAAAATTGGTTGTTCACCGGGCGCTCCTACGCCGCCGCCAAACCCGAAGAGCCGCTGAACCCCCTCTTTGAGGGCGTGCCACTGTTGTGGCTTGAGCCCGATCGCAAGGTGCTGCATGGTCGCATCGCCGCGCGCACCGAGGCGATGTTTAAAAACGGGTGGGTCGACGAAGTTTTAAGACTGAAGGAGGTTTACGAGCCTCTGCGTACGCCGGCGTTTAATGCGATCGGCTATCGCGAAATCGCGGATGCCCTCGCGCGCGGCAAAGAGCCTGAGTCGGTACAAGACACGGTGGTGGCGCGGACGCGGCAGTACGCGAAAAAACAGATGACCTTTATGCGACATCAGTTTCCCCGCGCGCAGGCTTGGGAGCCGGAAACCTTGGCAAAGACGCTTGAAGTCGCGGATTGGGAGGCGAGGAACCTCGTTGGGCCCTAGTGGGCTCATGGCGAATGGCGGATGGCGGATGGCGGATGGCAAACGAAACTCAACGGGTGCCATGGCCTCTCGATCGATCGTGTGAGGAATGTTTGGCAAAACTGGGCTTCAATCTGAGGAATCAGGGTAGAATCAGCCTTTTGTGAAATATTTCCGCGAGGCTCCATTGACAACCCCCATGCCCCGTTCTACATTCACGCCTCCGTTTTCGTGATTTTTTGCGCGAATTTCTGGATTTTCGGATGGAACCGAAATAAACCGGCTTGCCGGAGAGTTTCGGGTCTGTAGCTCAGTTGGTTAGAGCATCGCTCTGATAAGGCGGGGGTCGGAAGTTCAAGTCTTCCCAGGCCCACCATCCGGAAATCCAGGAATTCTCGCTCGTCTTCGTTTTATCTCAGGTGTAACTTTGACCCTCGGTGACTTTGACCGGGTTGAGGCATGAGGCACTGACGAAACAAGATTCGGGGTTATAGCTCAATTGGTAGAGCGCCTGCTTTGCAAGCAGGAGGTCAGCGGTTCGATTCCGCTTAACTCCATTTTTTCTTCCGCATATTTGACGATTCCGTGAGGCGATCAGCCGTCAGCGATCAGCCGTCAGGAAAACGCGTACAACCAGACTGCATTAAAATAAAAGACGTTTGTGAAAACCACAGAGGTATCTCATATATCGGCTTTCTATTGCTGTGATGTCACATTCCGGCCTTAAAAAAAGGAG
>JBIIWL010000303.1:0-2653 GCA_044338885.1 Fibrobacteria bacterium | reverse complement strand
CCACCCCCATCTTCCACCAAATCTTCTTCCAACAGTTCGAGTTCGCGGCGGAAGGCGGGGAGAATCAGTTCGAGGTTGCGGCGGTTGGTGCGCAATATCGGTTCCCACACGGCAAAACTGGAAGCCGCAAGCCGGGTCATATCCCGGAAGCCCGCCCCTGCGACCTGTAAGGTTTCATCGGGGTTGTCCACCGCCGACACATGCGCCGCCAAGGCGGTCGCCACCAATTGCGGCAAGTGCGAGACTTCTGCCACCATCACATCGTGACGTTCGGGCGAAAAGCGGAGCACGCGGGCCCCTAATTCTTCGATCAAATGCTCCAGGGCCACAACGCGTGCGGTGTCGGCGTCTTTATCGGGACACACGATCCAAGCGGCGGTTTCAAACAGGTGCGCATCGCGCGCGGCGAGCCCTGTCTTCTCCGACCCTGCCATCGGGTGCGAGCCGATAAAGGCGCCGGCATTGACGGAATCGGCAGGGAACGCCTTGCGGGCCGCAGCGCAAATCTCCGCCTTCGTGCTGCCGACATCGGAGAGGATCGCGCCAGGCTTAAGCTCGAGCGGCGTGACCGCCCATTCGTTCAAGAGACCAAGAATACGGTCGATCGGTAGGCAGATAAATCCGAAGTCGCACACGCTCAGCGCGGCGCGCACGTCGGCGTAGGTATAGGCTTTGTCGATCACCTGGGCGGCCAAGGCCTCGTGTACGGTTTTCTCTGCCGACACGCCGATGATCGTCCAATCGGGGTGGCGCTTGCGCGCCGCTTCCGCTAAAGACGCGCCCAACAGACCAAGACCGACAATGGTGAGGGTCTTGGGACCAGCTGACGCAGAACTCACGTCGTTCCGCCCTTGTGACGCTGTTCTTGCAGCAAGCGGTGCTCTTCCATGATGCAGTTGAAAATGCGGTGGAGCGCCTCATCGGACAATGGCCCGAGGTTATCGGCCGTCACTTTGTTCAACACGGTTTGCTCGCGCTGCGAATCAAAAATGGGGAGGCCGGCGCGTTCTTTGAACGCGGCGATTTGTTCGGCGCAGCGTGCACGCTCATTGAGCAGTTTCACAAGCTGCGCGTTGAGCGTATCGATCCGGGCCCGCCAGTCGTCCAAGCTTTCGGGTTGAGCCACATGCATCAGACCGTCTCCTGGACCGAGTGCGAAACAACCTTGGTGGGTGCGATGAGCGCCTCGGCAAGGGTTTCAAGCTCGGCGCGCACCTGCGCCCACGGGCGGTTTTCAAGCGTGCGGCGCACCAAGGCGCTCCCCACGACGGCGCCGTCGCACAACGCGCAGACCTCAGCGACCTGTTCAGGTGTAGAGACCCCAAAGCCAACGACAACAGGCAGCGTTGACGCATTCTTGATGGCCGTCAGCTTCGCTGCAAAGCCCTCTTGGAACTTCGACTGCTCGCCCGTGATGCCGGTACGCGAGATGTAGTACAAGAAGCCGCTGCCCACTTCGAGAATGGTTTTAAGGCGTGCCGGCGTGGTCGTCGGGGCCGCGAGAAAGATGAAGCGCAAATCGAGCTCGCGGCAAATGGCGAGCATCTCATCGGCTTCTTCGACCGGCATGTCGACGAGCAAAAAGCCATCGGCTCCCGCGGCCTTGGCGCGGGTCGCGAAGGCGCGCAGGCCGAGGCGATAGATCGGGTTCAAGTAAGAGAACACGACGAGCGGCAGCTCGGGCGACTGCGCGCGAATGGCCTTGACCATATCGAAGTACGCCTCGTCATCTACACCGAGTTCGAGCGCGCGCGTGGCCGCGGCTTGGTTCACGACGCCGTCGGCCATGGGGTCTGAAAACGGATACCCGAGTTCGAGCACGTCGGCGCCGCGCGCCGCGAGCAACCCCGCGAGTTCAATCGTTTCCGTACGCCCGGGCACGCCCGCAGCGATGTACGGGATAAACGCTTTTTGGCCTGCAGCCTTTAAGCGCGCGAAGGCGGCATCGATCCTATTCGTGGAACTCATTTCGCGCCCCCATGCTGTCCCATATAGGGTGCGGCATCCATCACTGTTTGCATATCCTTATCGCCGCGACCCGAAAGGTTCACGACCATCAATTGATCTTTACCCAGCGTGGGCGCGAGCTTAAGCACGTGCGCCACCGCATGCGCGCTCTCCAGCGCGGGGATGATGCCCTCTAACCGACACAATTTGTGAAACCCATCGAGGGCTTCATCATCGGTGGCGTAGGTGTACTCGACGCGCTTGGCGTCGCGATAGTACGCGTGTTCGGGCCCGATGGACGCATAGTCGAGGCCCGCCGAGACGCTATGCGTTTCGGCGATTTGGCCTTGCGGAGTTTGCAACACATAACTCCGCGCACCCTGTAACACACCGAGCACGCCGCCTTCAAAACGAGCGGCGTGACGCCCGGAGGCAATCCCCTCACCCCCCGCCTCAACGCCCACCATCTTGACAGACGGCTTGTCGAGGAAGTTATAGAACAGGCCGATGGCATTACTGCCCCCGCCCACACAGGCCACGAGATAATCGGGCAAGCGCCCTTCTTTCTCACGCATTTGCGTTTCGGTTTCAACGCCGATAATTTTTTGAAAGTCGCGGACGATCATGGGGTACGGGTGCGGGCCCAATGCGGAGCCGAACACATAGTGCGTATCGTCGATACGGGTCACCCAATCACGGATGGCCT
>JBIIWL010000302.1:0-2659 GCA_044338885.1 Fibrobacteria bacterium | reverse complement strand
GGCGAGGCCACCCGATTTTTTAGCCCCGTAAAACTTTCCTTCCTGAAGGCAAATCAATTTATTGCCCGGCAACCAATCGCCTTGATTGTCGGGAATGCAATGCCGTCCTTCGGGCCCAAAACCCACGCCTGATGCGGCGCGAATGCCCTTGGCCATGATGCGAAAACTGCCGCGCTTATTGGACGTGCCGTTGCCGGGGGTGACCTCGAGGTATGTGCCGCGATAGGGGCTGACTTGCGGGCTGCCTTGCAGGGAGCCGATCGGGTCTACTGAAGACGGGCTCACAAAAAATTTTCCGTCCTTATAGAGCAGTCCGTTCAAATATTCCTGGCTCCCGTGCCGCGGCTTGAGCGAGTCCGCCGATAGCGTGGAGGAGCTGTCAGCGGGGGTTCCCGGTAAAATGAACAGTGTGTCTTTGCGAATCACGGGGCCGGTGTTGCCATTTCGGATCAGGCGTACGAGGGTATTTCCGCCTGAGACGTAAATCGTATCGTTGACGACGGCCAGCCCCATAATGTCTTCGAGCCCACTCGCGATGGTGTCGATTGTGACCGCAGGTGAATTGCCGAGAACGCCGGAAAGCACATGCACTTTGCCGCTGAAGGCGCGCACGGTCTCGGTCACATTATTGCCCCGCCCACGTGTGGTATCCCAGTGCGCCACGACGAGCCGCCCATCTGATAAGAACGACAGGCCGGAGACTTGCGGTTGATAACCGCTCGGGCGGAGTTCAATCTTGGCCCAGTCGGGGTGCACTGTGGCGGGAACGGTGGCCGCCGTGAGCGGAGTGGGTCCCAAAACCACCGTCATCAGCACTAATCCGCAGGCATGGGCTAAGCGGGAAAGAAGAACCGGAGAGACTCGTGGTGTGGAGGCGGGAGGATTGATCATGCGGAAATATACCGCCGCGCCCGAAATTTCGGTTCACAAACCCGCTGTGAGGGCTATGATGAAAACATCAAAAACTGAGTGGAGATTCGGTCCCGAACCGATGACCAGGGGAAGGTTCCCTGGTGAGCCAAGAAGGATTTGAACCTTCGACCCACGCCTTAAAAGGGCGCTGCTCTACCAACTGAGCTATTGGCTCCCGGGGAAAGGAGGATGAAAAAGATAAAACCACCATCAAAACCCTGCAACCATTCTCTTCATGGTTTATGGAAATAGACCTCAGGGGTGTAATGGTTGAAAAACCTGCTGTCATGTACCTTATGCCGATGCCGATTCTGAACGAAGGCGCTTTCACGGCCGCCCAAACTACTACGCCTATCGTCGCTGTATCTGTTTTACCAGTGTCGGGCTCCCCAGATTTTGGGGTTCAACCGTCCATGGTCCGCCGGGCACTTTCACTCGTTACGGCATTCCTGGCCTTCACCCTGGTCCTGACTGAATCGGCCTTCGCGTGGGGTTCCGACAATGCCGGCTTGGCCGCCATGCCGTCTGTAGCCCAGAACCCTGCCGCGCGCCCGGGGGGCTTGGCCGGGGCCTATACCGCGCTGGGTGAGGGGCCTTCGGCGATTGGCATTAACCCCGCAGCGCTTGCGCGCGATTCGAACATGGTGTTTCACGGGGCGGTCCGACCAGATCTCTCACGCACGGGTGCCGTGGCGTTGGCATTCCCCGCCACGGGCGGGCAATGGGCCCTCAGTGCCACGTATGTGGACTATGATGAGATTTTGGCCACAGACGAAAATCAAAATGCCACGGACGTGGTCAAGCCCTTTAATGTTTACCCCGCAGTCTCGTACGCCCGTCGTCTGGGCCGCACGCTCCGGGTTGGCGCCACGCTGAAGTTAGCACACGAGACCCTTGGGGACTTCGAGGGGGCGACTTCGGCATGGGGTGCAGGCCTCGATGCGGGTTTACAGGTTCAAGCCACCCGCAATCTTGGGTTTGGGTTGTCGCTGACCAATTTGGGTCGCCAGTTCTCGGGATACTTCGAGGGAGACCAACATCGGGGCGACTTACCTGCATCGATTCGAGCAGGCGTCTTTTACCAGCCGCGCGCTCAACGGCAATTAGTGTTAGTGGCCGAAGCTGAAACGCCGATGCATTCGTCCCCCTCGCTCACCCTAGGGGGCGAATATACCCTGCGGCCAGAATGGATCGTCCGAGGAGGGACGCGTTGGACCGTTGAGGATGTTCGAAACATTTTCGGGACCATTGATCCCAATGCCGGCATCGTGGAGCGTGGTGGTGAGGCCGTCAAGCTTGCCGGTGGTACCACGGTTCGCGTCGGCCCAGTTTCTGTCGATTATGCCGCCCAGTGGTGGAGAGAGCTCGGCGTGGTGCATGCCCTCAGTGTCGGGTGGTCTGTCGGAGGCTAGGTGACCTAGGTCGCTCTGGTAGGAAGACCTCGTGTCGACCCCCTTCAAAAGGATTCGGTATCGGGGCTCACATCGGCAGAGGGATCTTTAAACTATCACGAATGTGCTTGACTTCCCAGGCGGCGATGGTGTCTGAACGACGGTCGGCATCTGAGCGCGGGGTTCTCACACAGACCGCAAAATTATGTGCGTCCCTCGACGAACTATCGCATGAAACCGTGATTGAATCATTCAGTTCAACCCGGATATAATTGAGGACCGAGGCGATCTCCACATCAACAAGGTGGGAGAAGGGGGGCATTTCGCCTTTATACCACTGGCCGTTCACAAAAACA
>JBIIWL010000054.1:0-9517 GCA_044338885.1 Fibrobacteria bacterium | reverse complement strand
TCCGGAGGTTTTGGGGTTGGGGGTGATGATTGAGACACCGGGTTTGATGAGATCGTTCCAGTCCTTGATCTTCTTCGGGTTGTTTTTGCGCACCAAGAAGACGATGGTGGACGTGTAAGGCGCACTATTATGGGCGAGCTTTTTGTCCCAATCTTTGGGGATCAACTTGGCCACGCTGTGGAGTACGTCCACATCGTAGTGCAACGCAAGCGTGACCACGTCCGCCTGCAACCCATCGATCACGGCACGCGCCTGCTTGCCGCTGCCGCCATGACTCTGTTGGATGGTCAGCTTGTTGCCGGGGTTTTTGACCTGCCACTGTTTGATGAACTCGGCGTTGACGTCCTTATACAACTCGCGCGTCGGGTCGTAAGACACGTTGAGCAAGGTGATGTTTTTGGCAGGCGCGGCCACGGCCGCGGCAAGCGCGAGCGCCGAGAGAAGAGATTTGAGAGACATGATGTTCGTTTCCTTGTTTCTGTTGTTTTTGTGAGGCGGAGAGCTGACGACTGTCAGCCGTTAGTACGCCACGTTAAAGCTGAGGGATAAAACTTTTTCATCAGGGCGCTCAGCGACTGTCACTGATGCGGCTTGTGTAAAGGTGGTGTGGTCGTAACTCGCGAAGACCTTTACCACATTGTTTAAGTACCAGCCCAAGGCCACACCGCCGCTGAGCGCACTTTCAATGCTATTGGCCTGATTGTTGGCTGGGCCGTAAGCGCTGGCGGCGAAGGTTTTATCGTCAATCGTAAGGCCATGCGCGCGCACCAGCAGCTCGACCGCACCGAAGTTACCCCACGTGGTCGGCCAAGCATTGCTCTTCACCACTTTGGGGCCGTTGCGGTAGTCGTTCTTTTCACCCGTGAGGATCCAGCTACCGGTTACCGCCCAGGCGCTATTGGTCACCTCGGCCGAGTTGACATTGCGGACGAGGGTTTGTGTCGTCTGCGTGTATTCGCCGATCACACCGAAGGGACCGTAGTAGTAATAGGCCTGGGGAGAGACACGAGTCAGGTTACCGTTAGATCGTGTTCCCGTGGTTGTGCCGGTGGTGACCGTAAAATTCGCACCAGTGGTATCAGTGAAGCGACGTGTCGTCGTACCGTCGGCCGTGTAAACGTTGATGCTTTGGCGGCCGGGAGTCGCGATGCCTGCCGGAGAGGAACCCTCGTGCTTGCCAGTCGACCCGGAGATGCCAAGCCCGAAGCCCTTGAGTGCTTCAGAGCCGTTCACGAACGGCTGCGAAAACAAGCGGACATACAAATCCTTGTTTCCGTCTACGTCGCCAGAATTATCCTGCCCGTCCTGCGCACCGTTGAAAAGACCGGCTTGATACTGCAAAACCCCTTTTGCAATGCTACCGCTGGCCTGCACGCCGAGATCGCGGTTGGGCTGAAGCGCCGTCACAAAGGATCCTTCAATAAACGGAGAACGAGGTGTTGAGAGCAGTCTTTCAAGACCTGTTGGCGGCTTGAATTTTCCAGCGCTCAGGTTGAACTCGGGAATCAAGTTCCAATCAAGCTGAACATCCAACAAGGCTACAGCATTACCCGCAAAGTTGCTGTGCAGGCGCCAACCAAAGTTTTTGAACGCGGTACCGCGAATATCGGTGTGCACGCGGCGCAGGCCAAAATCATGGGCATGATTAGGCGTCGTCACCGGAATTTCAAGGAAGTGTCGACCGGCGATCTGAGTGAATCCAGAGAACCGCAAGGAGAAAGCACCGTCTCCGCTGACGACGCCAAGATTGCCGGCGCTCGCATTGACCTTGCCCTGCTTGGCCGCCGCGGCCTTCGCGTCTTCTTGTGCGATTTCGTTCAACCGTTCGATCACGCGGATTTTTTGATCCAGTGCTTCGATTTGTTGCGGCAACGAATCCGTCGAAGCACCACTCGACTGAGCTATCGCGGGAACGTTTAACACCAGAGAGACCGCAAGCACCCCCCCTGCCAAACCTGATTTTGTGATGTTGATGTGTTTCATCGAGAATTCCATTTTCCTTTTCGCGCGCTTTGTTTTTTGTGTCTAGCAGCGCGATTGTCGATCGTCTCTTCGGTGTTCCGATGGAGGGCGTCCGGTGTTCTTTTGTGAGCCTCCCGTCGAGGGTGGGCTTTTATCCTCTTGTGTCTCTCAGGGTTCGATCAAGTCGCCGAGGCTAAGCCGGCGGATTCGGGGCGAATCTTCTCGCGCTTTTCGATCTGTGTGACCTTGCCTTCATGCACGGACACCACCACCGACCCAAAGCGCAACGAACGAATCGCTTCTTGAACAGCCTTTTCCCAGGCTTCGTATTGTTGTGTTGTGCTCATACCCAATTACCCTAGTATTGTAGTGGACTAGTTGCTCAAAAAAAATCAGATGACGTAATCGACAACCGTCTGTCGCGTTGCGTCTTGGACTCTGGCTTCTACATCCGCGAGCGTCGTGCTGTCGAGAATCTCGGCCGTGCGATCACGCACATCCTTCATCACCATGCGAAGGCCACACGTACGCTCGTCGGTACACTCGTCGCAGCGTCGGTAAAACAGCTGGCTCACACATGGCAGCAGTGCCAGCGGGCCCTCCATTTTGCGCACCACGGCCCCTAGCGTCACCGACTCAGGAGTGCGCGACAAGAAGTATCCCCCGCCCTTGCCTTTGCGGCTGTCGAGAAACCCTTCCTTCTTCAGCTCCAACAGAATCGCCTCTAGAAACTTCTGGGGAATCCCTTCCTTCTCCGCAATCTCCGCAATCAACACAGGGCCGCGCGAGCGTTCGCGGGCCAGGTATTGCATCGCCTTAAGGGCGTATTTGGTTTTCTTGGAGAGCATTAGTCGATCATTCCTATGGGGTATAAGTAGATACGGTTTTTGGGGCCGTCAAGGGGCAGCCCACAAAAAATTTCAGGTTTTTATGGGGGGGGGAAGGAATTCCCTGAAAACCACAAGGTTTAGGGTTTTTGGGGCCGAAGGGGGGGGGATGAATACAACAGTAGAACAGTAGAACGACAAAACATCACAGCATCACCGCTTCACAAATGTCGCAGATATGTGGTGGCTGAAACGAATGAGACATAGAGCGAAGGCTCGTAGCACCCAACTTTTCGGGCGGTGTTTTCTACTGCTGTACTGCCGCACTGTTCTATTGCCTGGCTTTCCGTGACCGCTTGCGCTGCACGTACAAGAAGAACAGGCCGCTCACGGCGGCTGAGAAGAAGCACCACACCGAAATAAAATTGTGGTGGTACACCGTTCCCGCGACAACCGCCAAGCCCGTGATAATCAGACCGAACCATCGGAACACGGCGCGGCTCGAAAACAGCAAGGGGCCCAATATCGCGAGCACATACAACGCGGCCACAAACCACTGCCCCGGCAAATCGAACGTGTAGTTGACGCAATTGGTGCGCTCCCGAATACGCAACGGCTGCGTCGCCAAAATGATGATGAAGTATGACGCGGCCAACACGCCAGCCGTCAAAAACCACCTCATCATTCTTTTCCGGATGGGATCGAGTATCAGCACGCACGCGGGCACATAAACGGGCCACACGAGGAACGCGAAAATCAAAAATCCGTACCCGGCCAGCGTAGACGTTGAACCCCGACCGAGGTAAAGCCACTGAACACCTTCGAACACCTGTTGAATGGCAAAGAGCACAGGGATGGCGATCAGGACCTTGTCTTTTTTACGAGCCACCGCGAAGGTGGCGGCCGCCATCAACAGGAGCGAGCCGCTGGCGACGAAACTGGCTGTGGCGGAGAAGCACATTGGGCCAGTTTACATAATAGTGGGGTGAAAAAGGTGTAAGCGGTCAGCTGTCAGCAATCAGCGGTAAGCGAACACCGAAACAAAAGCAAACTGAACCCTTCTTATTGCAGATAAGTAGGAAGACAAGAAAGCGGACAACTAAGTTCCTCCCTGCCTTACCTGACAGCTGATTGCTGACAGCTGACAGCTGACCGCTTACACAGCCTTCATCCCCAAATAAGTCTTACGTGTTTTCTCAGGGAACTTCTCAATCGCATAGCGCAGCATGGTGCGCGGCATGGTAGCCGCGTGGCGTTCGAGAAACGCTTGCAAGGGAGCGACGTCTTTCTTGCCCATCTCACGGAGCATCCACCCGGTGGCCTTGTGGATTAAATCTTCGCGATCACCAAGCAGCGCCTCGGCGATGCGCAGCGTGTCATCAAAACGCTGCTTACGGATGAAGTAATGCGTCGCCACAATCGCCACGCGGCGTCGCCACAAATTTTTATCGCGCGCGAGTTTATCGAGGATTGAATGATCACCTTCGGCAAACTGGGCAAGGTGACCGCCCACGAGATACGCGGCGCTCGTGTCCACGAGGTCCCAGTTGTTCACCTGCGTGGCCACGCGCGCGAGGTAGTGCTTATGAATCTTGGCGCGCACGGGTGGTACGCCACGTTCGTATTGATCGATCAATAAATAGAGCGCCATGAGGCGGTCTTCATGCCATTCCGATTCGAGCAGTAAGGCGGCATCATCGAAGGAGAGGTGACGATAGGACTTCGCGAGCTTGCGCTGCTCAGGGACGGTTATGCCGCGGAACTTGTCACCGGCCGCGTATTGCCCAGGCCCGGTTTTGAAAAACCCTTGGAGGAACGCCGCCTTGGCCGGGTTGGTCAGGCGGGTCAAGTCGCGGCGGAGGGCCGCCAGAGAGGGCAAACCGCTCATGGGTTCCCAAACCGCAACGTGGCGCCTCTAAGGCCGTTCACCAAATCGCGGCCCGAGATACGCGGCTTACCTTCCCACTGTACTTCGACCAACTGAAGGCGACCGCTTCCTGTGCCCACGTAGGCCTCACCGTTGTCCACCTCGACAACACCCGGCGACCCGTCACCTAGCGCGACAAGCGTGCGGTGCACGCGCAACGTGCGCGCCGAACGCCCGGGGGTCTCAGTCCCATCCCCCACCAACACTTCGCTGGTGTGACACCCTGGTGCGGGGTTAAACCCGCGGACGCGATCGTGGATCGCTTGCGCGGAGAGGGTCCAATCGATGAGTCCATCCTCTTTGTGAATCTTGGGCGCGGGGGATGCGAGCGTATGATCTTGCTCGCGCGGAACGGTCGTACCCGCCTCGATCTGCTCCAGCGTATCAAGCAAAAGATCACGGCCCATGGTGCTCAGGCGGGCGAACAGTTCACCGGCGGTTTCGTTGGGGCCGATGGGAGTGCGGACTTGAGCCAGCACGCCGCCGTGGTCAATCTCGGCATCGAGTTTGAAAATGGTCACGCCTGTTTCGGCATCACCGTTTGCGACGGCCCATTGAATGGGCGCGGCACCGCGATACTTGGGCAAAAGCGAGCCGTGAATGTTCACCGCTCCATGTTTGGCGAGCGGGAACAAGGTCGCCGGCAGAATGCGGAACGCCACGACGACGAGTAGGTCGGCATTCTGTGCGGCAATAAGTTCGTGGAATTCCGGTGTTTTCAGCGATACCGGTTGCGCGACGGGGATTCCCAGTTCATCGGCCTTGAGTTTGATCGGCGGTGAAGCGAGTTGCTGCCCGCGCCCCTTGGGCTTGTCGGGCTGGGTGACCACGAGCGACACCTTGTGACGCGCCGCGAGAGATTCGAGAACCGGCACCGCAAACTCGGGCGTACCCATAAAGACGAGGTTTAACATCTGTGGATGATAAAAAACGGGTGATCACCGTGGCGACCGACCGTAGGGGCAAATGATCATTTGCCCCTACATCACCGTTTTTTCAAAGGTCGCCACCAACCTTCATTGGCCTTATACCACTCCACCGTCGCCGGCAAACCGGTATCAAACGTATGACGAGGCTCCCAGCCGAGGTCATTGCGGATCTTGTCGGCATCGATCGCGTAACGCTTATCGTGACCGAGGCGGTCTTCAACATAACGGATCGACGATTCGTCTTTGCCCATCAATTTGAGGATGCCGTGCGCGATCTCGATGTTCTTGCGCTCATTGCGTCCGCCGATGTTGTACGTCTCGCCGGCCTTGCCCTTTTCGAGCGCCAGCAAAATACCGCGGCAGTGGTCTTCGACATGCAGCCAGTCGCGCACATTGAGGCCATCACCGTAAATCGGAATCTGCAACCCATCGAACAGGTTGGTGATGAGCAGCGGGATCAACTTCTCGGGGTATTGGTACGGCCCGTAGTTGTTGGAGCAATTGGTGATCACCGTATCCATGCCGAAGGTATGGTGGTACGAACGCACCAACATATCGGACCCGGCCTTGCTGGCGGAGTAGGGTGAGTTGGGGGCGTAGGGTGTGGTCTCGGTGAACAACCCAGTGGCGCCGAGTGAGCCGTAGACCTCGTCGGTGGACACATGCAAGAAGCGACCGACACCGTTTTGGCGGGCGAACTCGAGCAGGTTCTGCGTACCCAGTACGTTGGTGATCACAAAAATTTCGGGACCGGTGATGGAGCGGTCTACATGCGACTCGGCCGCAAAGTGAACGACCGCCTCCGGCTTGTGAGCGAACTCGGCCGCCATGGCGGCCTTGTCACAAATGTCAGCGTGAACAAAGCGATAGTTCGGGTTCGACTCCACATCGGCCAAGTTCGCGCGGTTACCCGCGTAGGTCAACTTGTCGATATTGGTGACGCGCCAGGTGGGGCGCTCGGCCAAAATGAGACGAACGAAATTGCTGCCGATAAAGCCGCAGCCGCCGGTGACGAGGATGTGCATAGGGGCGGTAAAGTAGTAGGTAGACGGTAGACGGTGGACGGTGGCAACGAAAAAACCCTCATGAATCAGACCCGCTGCTCAGAAAAATCGCGAAATCGCCAGGTTTGGTGTCGCTTTCCACCGTCCACCGTCTACCAACCACCGTCCCTCAGATCCCTAACCTCGTCCCGCCTGTTCCACTAAGGCCTCAGGCACCTCAAGCGTAAACCGGCTGCCCTCGCCCATGGCGCTCTGGGCCGCCACGGCGATGCCGTAGCGCTGTGCCGCGTGTTTAACGATGGCGAGGCCGAGGCCTGTGCCCTCATTAGTCGCCCGCGCGCCGCCCCCGCGGTAAAACCGCTCGAAGATGCGCGGCAAGGCCTCAGCCGGGATGCCTGCTCCCGTATCGCGTACCCCCAAGGTGCGCGTGTCCTCATCCCAATCGACCCGCACCTTACCCGCCGGGGAGTTGTACTTCACGGCGTTGCCCACCAAATTCCCGACCATCAAATCCAGATCGCGCGGTTCCATACGCCATTTCAAATCGAGGGGCACACGGTTTTCAAAGCGAAGGCCCTGGCTCTCCGCGACAATACGATGGTTGTTCCAGGCGGCCTGCACGAAGTCGCGCACGAACAACGGTTCGGCGTGAGGCGCCGTCTCTGCACTTTCAAGTTGCGAGAGGTTGAGTAAATCTTGGACGAGCCCCTGTAAACGCCGCGCGTTGGCGTGAATCTTTTGCAAGAACGGCCCACGCGCGCGCGGGTCTTCGAGCGCGCCATCGAGCAAGGTTTCGGAATACCCGAGAATGGACGACAGCGGGGTCTTTAATTCGTGCGACGCATTCGCGACGAAATCTGTTTTTGCGCGGTCGAGGTTGCGGAAGCCGGTCACATCCACCAGAGTCAACAGGATTTCTTCTTCCGCACCTTCAGGCTGAACGACACGCAAGTGGCACAACAAATCAACCGGGCTATCATTGGGCCCGCCTGTGTCTTGCTTATCGACTTGGTACACGCCTTCGCGTGCGCCACCGTTCGTTCCACCACCTTCGCCACCTGAACTCGGGCGAATTTCGGTCGCCCATCGGGCGAGGCCTTCGTGCCGCACGGCATCGCGGAAGTAAAGGCCTGTCACCTGCCCGAGATTTTGCTTCAAGGGGAGAAGCGTACGCGCTGAGGCGTTCAAAGCGCGGATACGCCCCCACTTGTCGAGCAACACGACGCCTTCTTCGAGGCGATCCAACAGCTCGAGCAGGCGATCGCGCTGCACGCGCAACTCAGCCGCCAAATTCTGAACGGCATCGGCATACTCGGTAAAGGCGTCGTTGAGGATTTCCGCCTCACGGAATGGCGCGTCCCAGCGCAGAGGCTTAGAAACGTCCCGCGCTTCAACGCGCAGTCGAAGCAGCGGAAGGCTGATGCGCCGCGACACCCAAAGGGCGATGACACCTGCAGCGAGGATGAAAAGCAAGAAGGCGAGCAAGGCCGTGCGACGGGCCACAGCTCTAAAGTCGTCTAGGGTGGCAGGGCCGGCGGCGAGCCGAATGGTCGGGTCGTTTGGGCCAAGTGATTTGGCCACATACCACATCCGAAGCTTAACCGTCGGCGAGGTGCGATACGACTGACCCAATCGCCGGCCATTGTGGGCGGTATCGCGACGGGCCTCTACGATTTCAGGCCGCGTGCTGTGGTCTTCGATGCGCGAAAGCGCTTCGGGTGCCACATGCGATTCACCCACCACGCGACCATCGGCCGTGATGATGGTGACGCGATACCCCTTATAACGGGAAACCGCACGGGCTAAGGAATCGGCTCGTTCGCCTTTTAAAAGCCCAGGGTCACGGCGGCAAAGGTCGGCGATCAACTCCAGATCACCGGTGAGCTCTTTCCGTAACTCTCTGGTAAAAATGCCTTCGGTGGTGGTGTGCAGGTAAGCGGCGAGCAGCAAAAACCCGACACCCAAGACCCCGAGCAGCAGGTACAGGCGAGAGAGGAGTGAGGGACGGGACATGGGATAAAGGTAAGCGGTCAGCCTTCAGCTTTCAGCAGTCAGAAACTCGTTTTTGAGGTGGCTTGCTGAGCGCTGACCGCTGACCGCTGACAGCGGCGTGCTAGGCGCCCGTGAACCCGTCCACGTCCCACTGGTAACCAAAGCCCGTGACCGTGCGCACGCACGAGCCGTAGGGCTTGATCTTCTCGCGTAAGCGTGTGACGGCCACGTCGACGCTGCGAAGGCCGGCCTTGGCGTCCATGCCCCAACCGCGCTCGAGCAAGGTGCCGCGATCAACGGTTTTGGGTTTGGCTTCCAGGAGCACTTTCATCAGCGAGAACTCGCGCGGCGACAAGTGCACGCGGGCACCGTCGATCTCAACACGGTGGCTGTCGAGCGTGACGCGCAAACCGCGGAACACGTAGTCGTCGCCACCGCGTACACGTCGGATGAGGGCCTGCACGCGTGCGGCCAGCTCTTTGGGCGAAAAGGGTTTGGTGACGTAATCGTCCGCGCCTACTTTGAACCCGACCAGTTTGTCGGTTTCTTCGTTGCGCGCGGTCAAAAAGATCACGGGAATACGCTCAAGTCGTTCATCGCGTTTCATACGACGGCAGATTTCGGTGCCGCTCATATCGGGCAGCATCACGTCAAGCACCGCTAAGTCAACGCTCTCATCGCTCAAAATCGAAAGTGCTTCTTGTCCCGTCTTCGCACCGAATACGCGGAAGCCCTCGGCTTCCAAGCCATACGTGACGAGCTCGAGGATGTCGGCATCGTCTTCTGTGACCAGTACTGATGTTCCGTCCACAATGACTCCGTTCTGTAACACGTTGTCCCGAAACCGGTCCGGAACGTGATTTCAATTGTTTTCTG
>JBIIWL010000301.1:0-2678 GCA_044338885.1 Fibrobacteria bacterium | reverse complement strand
CGCAGAACAAATAGCCGGCCATCGAAATGCCATGC
The DNA here is from genome assembly GCA_044338885.1 of Fibrobacteria bacterium. Lineage (GTDB taxonomy): Bacteria > Fibrobacterota > Fibrobacteria > UBA11236 > UBA11236 > UBA11236. The sequence goes on along the minus strand of JBIIWL010000301.1, from coordinate 2,643 downwards.
GTGAGCGCTGTCGTCACCACGGGCGTGCTGATCGACTTGCCCGCGAGCGACGGGCTCTTTTTCACGATCATCTCTTTCCACAGCTTGCGCAGATCGGGGCGGCCCGGGCTCGGCGCATACGTGAACGCACTGGCCTTGGGTAACTTGATCGCGTCGGCCAAACTCGGTAACACCAACGGGCTTCCGTCTTCTTCAAGCGCAATGCCGATGGTGGCGTTGATGTCTTTGCCCTGTGCCTCAGCCGACTGCGCGAGCACGCCGAGCTTGGGGAAGTAAATCGCCTTGCCGCGCGCCGAGAGCATATCCAAAACCTGCGGGTGCGTGGCGGAAATCGCATCGTTCAATTGCTGGGCTTGCGGGTCGAAAGACATCGTAAAACTCCGGGTGGGATTGACTCCCAAGCTAGATGAGGCGGGTGATTTTGAGGCCCGGAAATGTAGCTCGGAAGGCAGGGGGGTTGGGGGCCCGGCGGAGGGAGAAAATCCGTAATCCATCACGATTTGCCGAGGTTTTTTGGGGGGGGATTTCACCCCGGCCCTCTCTGCCGGCCTGCGCCGAGGAAGGCTCGGGACGGGACGGGGTGAGGCGGCAGTGATCCGGGGGTATCGGACGAGGCACCCTCCACCCCTGCGACCAGCTCGGGGGAGTCTAGGCTCAGGCACAATGCCTCGTCCCTGCGGGTACGGTTCGCCTATTATTGGGTTATGAAATTTCTGCGAACCCTACCCGCGCTGCCCGTCCTATTCGCCGCGACCTTGATTCACACCGCCGTCGCGGCGCCAACAAACCCCGATTCGCTCTTGGCGGAGGCTCTCAAACCGCCGCCGCTGCACTCTTCTTCGGTACCCGGCGGCGATGACGGTAAACCGAGCGCCTACTTCGTCACCCATGCCGCGCTCGGCACGCTCGCCCTCACCACGTTTACCACGGCTATGGTGATCGGTGCCGCCAGTGGCAACCTCGGTAAACTCATGGACCCCAATCAATGTTGCCCTGATGGCGGCACGCGTGCCGAGCCGTGGCGCGGCATCGACCGGGCGCTGGTGCGCACGGGCATGGCGGCCTACGTGGCGGCCGGCGGTATGGCCCTCTACAATCTGACCGTGCGCGACCCTTCGACAGGCTCAGGGCGAAACGCAAAACGCGAGAAACACAATGCGCATCGTTGGCTCGCCGCCGCGCATCTGACCGCGTTTACCACCTCGATGGTCACCGGCATCATCATGGCGAATACACAGAATTCAGACCCGCAACAATTCGCCCGCGCGGCCCGCGTTCACACGGCGTCCAACACCGTGTTTGTGCCGCTTCTCGCGGTGTCATTTGCGAATATCGTGTTCGAACAGTGAGGATCGCTCCTCACGTTTCAATCACCCCACCCGTTATCCAACCCGTTTCAGGATCTTCTCCGCTTCTTTAATCTGCGCTGCGACAGACTTGCTGCCCGTGCCGCCCTGAATGTTGCGGCGCTCCACTGAGAACGCAAACGTCAGCTGCTTTTTCACGGCAGCCGCGTCAGGCACAACCTTCCACGACTCAGCAGGCAAATCGAGGAACGACACACCCTTTTGTTCTGCCTCGCCGACGAGGCGGCCGACGATATGATGCGCATCGCGGAAGGGCACGCCCTTCTCCACCAGAATGTCAGCAAGGTCGGTCGCCAGCAGCGCGGGCTGCATGCGCTTGAGAATCTTTTTGGTATCAAACGTCAGCGACTCGATCGCTTCGGCCATCACCTGCAGGCACACCGATGCGGTTTCCACCGCGTCGAACACCGGCTCTTTGTCCTCTTGCAAGTCACGGTCATAACCGTGAGGCAAGCCCTTAAGCACCGTGAACAGGCGCGCGTAGGCTCCCATCAAACGACCAGCCTTGCCGCGGATCAATTCCATCGAGTCGGGGTTGCGCTTTTGCGGCATCATGCTCGACCCGCTCGTGTACGCTTCGCCCAGCTTCACGTAGCCGAATTCAGACGTCGACCAGATCACAAAATCTTCGGCGTAGCTGCTTAGCAAAACACCCAAGCACCCCAAAGACCCCAATAACTCAAGCGCGAAGTCGCGGTGCGCCGTGGCATCGATACTGTTCCGCGACACCGCCGGGAAGCCCAACCACTCCGCCACCATGGTCCGCTTGTACGGGAAAGCCGAACCGGCCAGTGCGCCCGAACCGAGCGGCATTTCACCAGCCGACCACCACGCGTGGCGCAAGCGCGACTTGTCGCGCTCAAGCGCAAAGAAGAACGAGAGCAAATAGTGCGCGATCAAAATCGGCTGCGCTTGTTGCACGTGCGTGTAGCCGGGCATGATATCGGCCTTGTATTGCTTGGCCTTGCCCAAAATGGCGCGCTGCAAATCCTCGACCCGACCCACCAGGGCTTCGGACCGACGCATCACGTACAGACGGAAGTCGGTGGCCACCTGATCGTTGCGGCTACGGCCCGTGTGGAGCTTTTTGCCGAGATCGCCAATGCGGTCCGTGAGGATGCGCTCCACGGCCATGTGAATGTCTTCATCCGAGGGCGTGAACAACGCCTTGCCCGCCGCAATGTCGACGAGAATCCCTTTGAGACCCGCGATCATCTGATCGCGCTCTTTAGTCGTCAACACCTTCGCGGCATGCAACCCGTGCGCATGGGCAATG
>JBIIWL010000053.1:0-9576 GCA_044338885.1 Fibrobacteria bacterium | reverse complement strand
TGGATGTAGCTCACGGCGAGCACGCCGTCTTGGCCGAGGAATGTGGCCCCCGGAGCTTGACCCACGGGGATCAACCCAAACGAAATCACACCGGGGAGGAAGGTCATCAAGGGACCGGCGAGGAAGAGAATACGGTCGGTGTTGCGCGGGAAGAAATCTTCCTTCCACATGAGCTTGAGCGCGTCAGCCGCCGATTGCAGCAAGCCGAACGGGCCGACGCGGTTCGGGCCCACGCGGCGCTGAAAGCGCGCGGAGACTTTACGTTCCATCCACACGAGCATGGGCACCGCGCCGAGCACAACGCCCACCGCGACCAACATCTTGATGATCGCGATCGTCAGGGGGTGAATCAAGAGGTCCATCATGCGATCACCCCGGCATTGGCCACCATCCCCGCGAGGATTTCGGTTTCAGGCATGCCCTGCGTGACCGGTTGCATCACCGGTTCAAAGGCCTGTGCGATGCCGTCTTTATTGATGTATGTACCCGACTTTTCGAAACCGGTCAGCGTGGGCAAGGCGACAGACACGTTGCCATAGCGCAGCAGGTCACCCGAAGCGAAGTCGAGCAACACCACATTGTGCGAGCGATCGAGCACGGCCTTCAGTTCTGCCGTGAGCGTAAAGCCCGGAACGTTATGCACCAGCAACAAGGTGCCGATGGGGGTGCTGTCGGTCGCAAGGGTTTTGAGCGAGGCGGCGGCATCATCGATGCCGAACACCTGTTTGAGGCCCGCCGCGTTGGGGTTTTTGTCGCCGCTAATGGTGAAGCCGGGGAACACTTGATCGGCCTGCACGGCATTGCCGTACCCGAACGTACGGGCCGCCGGGTTCACCGTGGAGAGGAAGGTCTTCACGGTGTTCATCGTCTCAACCGTATTCCAGGCCGACACCAAGGCGACCACAGAACCGCCCACAGTGCCCGACAACAAGTTGAGAGCCGCCGCGCGCGCTTCGCGCCACGTGGCATCCAACCCATTCACCTTGGGCTTGTGTAAGCGATTTGAATACGCATAACCGAATGAAAGGCGACCGCTGTCGCACATCCACTCTTTATTTACGGCGTCGTTGCGGCGCGGTACGATGCGCTTGATCTGATCTTTCGCGTCTAAGTCGACGCGCGTATTGCAGCCCACCGCGCAGTCGCCGCACACCGAAGGGTTCGAGTGCAAATGCCACACGCGCGATTGGTACAAGAAGTCGGACGACACCAGCGCACCCACGGGGCAGATGTCGACGGTGTTCATGGAAAGCGGGTTGTCGAGCGTGCGGCCGGGGAAGGTCGCGATCTCGCTGCGGTCGCCGCGGTAGATGACGCCCAATTCACCGGTACCCGAGATCTCGTCGGTGAAGCGCACGCAGCGCGTGCACAAGATGCAGCGTGAGCCCCAGTATTTGACGTGTTGGCCCATCGTCGCTTTCGACTTACGGACCTTCTCTTCGGCAAAGCGGCCGTGGTCGCGGCCATGCTCAACGCTATAATCTTGCAGTTTGCACTCACCGGCCTGATCGCACTCGGGGCAATCAAGCGGGTGGTTGATGAGCAAGAACTCCATCACGCCTTTGCGCGCTTCGACGGCGTCGGGCGCGTTGGTGGTGACTTCCATCCCTTCGGCAACCGGCGTCGCGCAGCCCACCACCGGGCGCGGCGCGCCCTTGACGTTGACCATACAAATGCGGCAGTTGCCCGCGATGCTGAGGTCTTTGTGGTAGCAGTAGTGCGGGATCTCGATGTCGTGCGCATGCGCTGCACGAATCACGGTCCAGTCGGCCGGGACGGTCACATCGCGCCCGTCGATTTTCAAATTGACTTGTTTGATCTCGCTCATTCCCGGTCTCCCATGCCCACCTGCGCGACGCTGGGAGCGCCGTGGAGCGCCGCATCGCGTTTGGCGGCGGGGGTGATTTCATCGCGTGCGGTGCGCACCTTGTCGATACGAGCGGCGTCGCCAACGCGTTTGTCAAACTCGCCGCGGAAGTGCTGCAGGTAGCTCTGCATCGGCATGGCTGCGGCATCGGCGAGCACGCAAATCGTGCGGCCGCGCATGTTCTTGGTCACGTCGACAAGCAGATCGGCATCGCCGGCTGCCGCGTGGCCTTCGTGGTGTTTGTGCGCGAGTTTTTCAAGCCAGCCGGTGCCTTCGCGGCACGGCGTACATTGACCGCACGATTCATGATGGTAGAAGCGCATGGTGTTGTAGATGGCCGACATCATATCGACGCCATCGTGCAACACGGTGATGCCGCCCGACCCGAGCATGGACCCTAAGCCGGCCAAGCTTTCGTAATCAAGCGTGCATTTGTCCACCATCTCGGGGGTGAGCAACGGCGCCGAGAGGCCCCCAGGGATCACCGCCTTAAGCGTACGGCCCTCGATTAACCCACCACCATATTGCTCAATAAAATCAGCCATGCGGATGCCTAGGGGCACCTCATACACACCCGGTTTTTTCACAGCACCGGAGAGGCAGAAGATCTTGTAGCCGGGGCTTTTTTCGGTGCCCCATTGCTTGTGCCAGTCCGCACCATGCTTGATGATGTGCGTGACGTTGGCGATGGTTTCGACGTTGTTGACGATGGTGGGGCACTTGAACAGGCCCGACACAGCCGGGAACGGCGGTTTGATTTTGGGGTAGCCGCGGCCGCCTTCGATCGAGGAGAGCATGCCGGTTTCTTCGCCGCAGATGTAAGCACCCGCGCCGCGCACGACGGTGACTTTAAGGTCGAAGGTTGTGCCGAAGATGCCTGTGCCGATGAAACCTTTTTCTTTGGCGGCACGTACGGCGGCTTCTAAGCGCTGATAGCCGAGGATGAACTCGCCACGCAGGTAGATGAACGCGTGGTTGCTCTGAATCGCCCAGCAGGTGAGGATCACGCCTTCGAGCAGTTGGTGCGGGTCCTTCTCGAGGATGTGGCGGTCTTTGTGGGTGCCAGGTTCGCTTTCGTCACCATTGACGGCGAGGTAGGCGGGTTTGCCGGTGCCTTTGGCGAGGAAGCCCCACTTCATGCCGGTGGGGAAGCCCGCGCCGCCGCGACCGCGCAGGCCGGAGTCTTTGACGGTGGTCACCAGCGTCGTCGGGTCGGTGACGCCGACATGTTGACGCGCGACTTCGTAGCCGCCGCGTGCGAGGAAGTGCTCGATGGTATGCGCGTTCGGCTCGTTGAGGTACTTGGTGAGTACGGGTTCGAACGGGACGTAGGGTTTAGGCTCTGGTGCCGGAGGTGCGGCCGGCGGCGTCGGGGTCACGGGAGTCTCAGCCATGTTGAGCACCGCCGTTGTTGGTGTGTTTATCGAGTGTGCCGTGCAAATCGTTGGCGTTCAAATTGGTGAACGATGTTCCCGCCACCGGTGCGGTGAGCGGGGTCTTGAGCGCGGGTGGCACGGTGGTGGTGCGCGGTGCGTCGCCTTGAGGCACAGCGGCGAGGTACGGGTCTTTGTCGTCAAAGCTGCGTGCGCCGGTGTCGAGCTCGCCAGGGAAGTTGTAATGCGAGGGCAGTACCGAGACGCGCAGGTCTGTTGCGACAGGGGCCGGAGCACCGGGAGCGGTGTACTGGCCGCTGGTTTTGCCTTCGAGCGCGAGGAGCGAGTCGATGTATTCATCGAGTGCGGGGCCGCGCATTTTGCAGAAGTGTTCGTTGTCTTTTTGCACGACGGGGGGCTTGTCGCAATCGGCGAGGCACTCGACCTTTTCGCACGAGAACAATCCGTCGGCGGACGTTTGCCCAGGCTTGAGGCCGAGCTTGGCACTGATCTGCGCGAGCGAAGCGTCGGCGTTGCCGTCGAGGGCGCACATTAATGTGGCGCACACCATGAAGCGGTGTTTGCCGTGCGTGGGGCGCTTGAAGTGTGTGTAGAACGTGACCATGCCTTGCACATGGGCGACGTTGACGCCGCAGAGGTCGGCGGCGATTTGCATGCCATTGTCGTCGATGCTGCCGAATTCTTCTTCAACGAGGCGCAGCGTCATCATGAGCATGCTGCGTTTGTTGGGGTATTCGTCGGCCCAGTCGTGGAACTGGCGCATTCGCTCGGGACTTAGTGTGCGCGGGGCTGTATTGGCGGTCATGCGGTGGTTTTGACCCTTTTTGCCCACCTTTGGCCCTCAATCCGTGCGTACGGAGGCCACCAAGCGGGTCGGTAAGGCCCAATTTTAGCAATCCGGGGCGATTTTGGGGGTGGTATTTGGGGCCTAATGGTCAGGGGAGGTGACCGCAATGCCCGGGATTGAGGCCCGCGGCCGCCGGTTAGGGCCTAACCACGCCGGATGGACGGATTGGAATTGGTAGCGAATTTCAATGCCCGGTAAAAATGGGTTGAGAGGAAAGCTCTGCCGACAACGCGATTTTCTTGTGTGGGCAGAAATAACACTCTACCCGCAACAAAACCGTATTGCATAATAAATCGATACATTAGGTATATATGTGATTGCGCGAGTATTCGCGCGCCTCAAAAGACGGCCTGGATTTTCAATAAAATGCTCTTTTTAGCTCATTAATAACCTCAAGAAAGGCTTATCCCATGAAAAACCCCCGCCGCTTTACCAGTAAATTTGTAGTGTATTTATCTGTTTTTATAGTCTCAGTTATGTGTGGCATCACTGGTTGTTTGCTAAAAGAGGAGCAACCATCCACAATCAATCAAGAGATCGGCCCGTCGACCCTAAGCCCCGATGAGGCTGCCCGAATCCGTGAACTGGCCGCCGAGGATTGGGGCGTGCCTCCGAATAGTGTTTTTGTTGGAGAAAATCACGTCGGAATTGGCGATATCGACATCCCATTGAGTGTTTATCAGAAGAAGGGAAATTGGGATAGCGCTCTATCAAAGGGTAACCAAATTAGACGCGATGTCACTTGCACTTGGTACGAAGAGTTGTTCGGCTGTATACGCCAACAGCTCGTCGATCAATCGCAAATTTCCGTGGTCCGCGTCTATGTCGCAGTGAGCGCGCTGACAACTCATGTCGATTCTGCCATCGCGGCTTGGAATAAAAGCGGAGCCAAGATTTACTTCCGCCGTGTAACGGCCAGCCCTTGGGATATTCATGTGGACGAAACGAATGAACCTTCCCATAACGGATCAACCAGTTACACAGGCTACGCCCAATACAGCCAATGGGGAAACCTAGGATCATACATCCGAGTCCGGAACAATACAGGAGCCCCACAGGATTGGCCTCAAAGAAGCTTCGCGGCGGTGGTCGGAACAATGACACATGAGCTGGGCCACACCATCGGATTCGGCCATACCGACCAAACGCCAAACGGTGATTTTGACCACATCAGCGGCACGCCGACCTCGGACATCAACTCTATCATGAACTCCTTTTACCATAGCAACAGAACTTTCACGTCCGGAGATATGATGGCAGCGCGGATTTCATACCCTCTGGATAGGTTACAGGAATTATCTCATTTAGGGGACGCCAACGGAGATGGCCGGACAGACTTGATCCTTATTGGCGACAACGGCATCACGGTTGCCATCCAAAACTCTTCCGGCACCTTTAATGAACCGAAATTATGGAGCGACGAATTTTCCAAGTGGCGCGGTTGGACTTCCAGCCTGCCTAGATTGTTCGGCGACTTCAACGGAGATGGGAGGCTGGATATCGTGGGTTTCGGTTCAGGCGGTGCAACTGTTGCCCTTTCAACCGGCTCCAGCTTCACTTCATCTCTGTGGATCGCAGATATGGGTTCGAACCAAGGATGGACATCCAATCACCCTCGGATGGTGGGCGATTTCAATGGTGACGGTTATGACGATATTCTTGGGTTCGCGAATGGTGGCGCGATCGTCAGGCTCTCAAACGGAAGCAACGCCTTCGGCGCAGCCGGGAGCGGGATGTGGATCACTGATATGGGCGTAAACCAGGGATGGACGGTTGCCAACAACCCACGAATGGTGGGCGATTTCAATGGTGACGGTTATGACGATATCCTCGGGTTCGCACATGGCGGCGCGATCGTCAGACTCTCAAACGGAAGCAACGCCTTCGGCGCAGCCGGGAGCGGGATGTGGATCACTGATATGGGCGTAAATCAAGGGTGGTCCGTTGACAACAACCCACGAATGGTGGGCGATTTCAATGGTGACGGTTATGACGATATCCTCGGGTTCGCATATGGTGGCGCGATCGTCAGGCTCTCAAACGGAAGCAACGCCTTCGGCGCAGCCGGGAGCGGGATGTGGATCGCTGATATGGGCGTAAACCAGGGATGGACGGTTGCCAACAACCCACGAATGGTGGGCGACTTCAATGGCGACGGTTATGACGATATCCTCGGGTTCTCCTACGGCGGAACCATCGTTCGAATTTCGGACGGTACCAGCAGCTTCAACGGAACCGGCGGTGGCATGTGGAAGACGGATTACGGTGTAAACCAAGGTTGGAATAATGCTGCCTTGCCTCGCCTGATTGGAGACGTTAACAATGACGGTAGCGTAGACTTGGTTGCAGTTGGATATAACGAGTGGATTCTTAATCACTCTACGGGATCCAGTTTTTCCGTTGTATTGGGTCTTCAATACCGCACTTACTGACCCAGATTTCTTTTCCAAAAGGCCGGTATCCTATAAGGGTACCGGCCTTTTTTCTCCGTCAGATTGATTCAAAAGGCTAGGTGGGACGCCTATGAAAGGCTAGGGGATCATTGGAAATCTCCAATAATCCACATCAAATAGCTCGATAATTTCCCCTAGCCATTCCGATGCCTAATTATCCGCCACTTTTAAAAGTGGTCGACGATAATATTCTTAACCACTATTTCGCCAGTTCGCACATCCGTTATCTCCCGCCAAATCATTACATTCCGTACACCCGGAAACCCACGCATGACCCGCGGCGGTTGTAGGGCTACAGTCACGCCAAACCCGCCGCACCGCCCCCCGGTACTTTGCCTTCTACCCCGGAGTGTGTCATGAACATCCTGCTCGTCTACCCCAAAATGCCGACGACGTACATGACCATGGAATTCGCCCTCGAATTCACCGGTAAAAAGGCAGTGTACCCACCCCTAGGCCTACTCACCATCGCCGCCATGTTGCCGAAGGAATGGAACAAGCGGGTCATCGACACCAACGTTCACGAACTCACAGACGAGGCGATCGCCTGGGCCGATTACGTGTTTTTAAGCGCCATGAACGTGCAGGTCAAATCGGTCCGCGCCATCATCGCACGGTGCAACGCCCTCGGCGCCAAGATCGTCGCCGGTGGGCCGCTGTTCACCCACGAACATGAAGACTTCCCCACCGTCGATCACTTCGTCCTCAACGAAGGCGAAATCACCCTCCCCCTGTTTCTCGCAGACCTAAAAGCCGGAACGCCCAAAGCGCTCTATGCCACCAAAGAATTCGCCGACGTCCGCGAAACCCCGATTCCACAGTGGGATTTAATCAACCTCGACGACTACGTGTTCGCGATCATGCAATACTCGCGCGGCTGCCCGTACATGTGCGAGTTCTGCGACGTCACCGCTCTGTTCGGCCGTAAGATGCGCACCAAACCGCCCGAGCAAGTGCTCGCCGAATTGGAAGCCTTGGGCGATCTAAACCGATTCGACCTCGTCATGTTCGCCGACGACAACCTCATCGGTAACGCCCGCGACCTCAAACAAAACCTGTTGCCCGCGCTCATCGACTGGCGCGGCACGTACAAGTACCCCGTCAACTTCGCCACGCAGCTCACCATCACCTTGGCGGACGATCCCGAGCTCATGCGCATGCTGCGCGCCGCCGGCTTCGGCTCCATCTTCTGCGGCATCGAGTCGCCCGACGAAGACACGCTGGTGGGCATGAAGAAGCGACAGAACACCAAGCGCGATTTGATGGAGAACATCACGCGACTGCACGCCGAAGGCTTCACGCTCAGCGCCGGCTTTATTGTGGGATTCGACGAAGACACCCCCGAGAAACACCAACGCCTGACCGACTTCATTCAAGAAACCGGCATCGTGTTCACCATGGTCAACCTGCTCAAAGCCCCGCCGGGTACCGCACTGTACACCCGCATGCGCACTGCAGGCCGCCTCATCGAGCCGTTCAACTTCGAGGAAAACGAGAGCAACATCATCCCCATGATGGACCCCGAGTTGTTGCACGAAGGGTACGCCCGCGTCATCAAACACGCGTACAGCCCCGAGCACATGTACCACCGCGCGCGCACCTTCATGAACTCGTTCGCCAAACGCCCGCGCCTGCACATCGGGGCCAAGGCAAAGGCCCAGCGCCGCCACATCCGCGCCGCGTTTCTCATCATCTGGAAACTCGGCCTCACCGGCAAGCAGCGCGGCGAGTTCTGGAAGTTCTTAATGTGGACCTTGACCCATCACCCACGCGACCTGCGCTCAGGGCTCATGTTCACCATCCTTACCTACCACTTTCAAAAGATGTACGAGCTGTACATTGCGGATAACCGCAAGTTCGGCGCGCGTGGGCAAAACCTTATCTCAAGCAAGCCCGCAACAGTTGAAATGGAAACGATCACGCAGACCGATTCTGCGGCTTAAGGTACGGGAGACTCGCTCATGAACATTTTAATGATCTACCCAAAGATGCCACCCACGTATTGGACCATGGATCATCTCATGGGTCTTATGGGAAAAAAGGCCAGCTACCCGCCTATGGGTTTGCTCACCGTGGCCTCTATGCTCCCCGCCGAGTGGAATAAAAAACTCGTCGACCTCAACGTGCTCGATTACGCAGTGGACGAAGAGTTGTCGCGCGTATTGCCCGACGAACTATTGGCCTGGGCCGACTACGCGTTTGTGGGTGCCATGAACGTTCAGGTGCGCTCGGCACAGCAAGTGATCGACCGCTGCAAATCCAAAGGCCTCAAAGTGGTCGCGGGCGGCCCGCTGTTCACGCACGAACACGATCGGGTCCGTGGCGTCGATCATTTCATTCTCAACGAGGCTGAAATCACGCTCCCGCTCTTTTTGGCCGACCTCGCGGCGGGCAACCCCAAACCAATTTACGCCACCTCCGAATTTGCGGACGTACAAGAAACGCCGGTCCCCATGTGGAGCCTCGTCAACAAAGACGACTATGCGTACATGATCGTGCAATACTCGCGCGGGTGCCCCTACATGTGCGACTTCTGCGACGTGACCGCCTTGTTCGGCCGCAAACAACGCACGAAAAACCCCGCCCAAATATTGGCCGAACTAGATGCGCTCGGCGACCTCAGCAAACTGGGCATGATCCTCTTCGCCGACGACAACCTCATCGGCAATCGGAAACTCCTGCGTGAAAACCTTCTGCCTGCGCTGATCGACTGGCGCACACGCACCAACGCCCCCGTTGGTTTTGCCACCCAGGTCACCATCAATTTGATCGACGACGTCGAACTCGCCCAAATGATGCTCGAAGCGGGTTTCCGCCACATTTTTTGCGGCATCGAAACGCCCGACGAAGAAGCGTTGGCGGCCAGTCAGAAAAAGCACAACACGCGCCGCGACTTGCTCGACAACGTACGGCGCCTCCAGCATATGGGCTTCATCGTCAATGCCGGCTTTATTGTAGGGTTCGACAACGACTCGCCGGCGGGCTATCAGCGCATGGTGGACTTCATCCAGGACA
>JBIIWL010000300.1:0-2698 GCA_044338885.1 Fibrobacteria bacterium | reverse complement strand
AAAGGCGCTTGATAGCCGCGAGGTCATGCGCATTAAAAACCTCCACCGGGATATCCACAGACACGGCATGCTCTTGCCCGACATATCGCATGTCTAAGCCTCGTTCAATCTTGATCTCGCCCGCCTTTACGGCAGCGCGGCGTATTTCGTCTTCGCCCTTTGCCTCCATCGCGAGGTAAAGCTCATTCACTTCCACAAAGTCAAACGCCTCCAGCGAGGTAAATCGTGTTCGAACATAGTCGCGACGAAGATCCGCGACCAACATGCCATATGCGGAAAAATGACCCGGCGCATTGGGGATGATGACGCGCGGCATCTGCAATTCACGCGCCACCAGCACCGCGTGCAAGGGGCCTGCACCGCCAAAAGCAACCATGGGAAAATCCCGCGCATCGAGCCCGCGTTCGGTTGTGACCCGCTGCACCACATTGGACATAGTGACCGCCGCAATGCGTATGACGCCTTCCGCAGCGGCCTCCACCGATAAGCCCAGCTGGTCCCCGATGCGTTCCTGCATCGCCTTGCGTGCAGCGTTGGCATCTAAGCGCATATCGCCGCCAAGAAATCGGGTTTCGGACAAGCGACCGAGAATCAGATTGGCGTCGGTCACCGTAGGCTCTTGTCCTCCCAAGCCATAGCAAACAGGCCCTGGCACAGAGCCTGCACTTTGTGGCCCCACACGCAACGAATCGCCAGCGGCCAACCGCGCGATGCTGCCGCCACCCGTGCCGACCTCCTGAATATCGATCATCGGTATCTGCACCGGCAAGCCTTCCGCATAACCGCCGATCATTGAGTTAGACGTCATCAGAACATTGCCATCCAAGATCACGCCTGACTTGGCTGTGGTGCCCCCCATGTCAAACGCAATAGCATCACGCACGCCCATCGATCGGCACAACTCACGCGTTCCAATCACACCTGCCGCCGGGCCGGACTCCAGCATCCGAATGCATTCCTTCTGCGCGCTCTCAACGTCATAAAGTCCGCCTGTAGACTGAACAATCAAGAAGCCTCCGCCAAACTTCTTTTGCTCTAAATGCGCCACGATTTCCCGAAGGTAGGAACGCACTCTGGGGCCGACATAAGCGTTAGCCGCCACCGTACTGGTGCGCTCATATTCGCGATACTCCTGCGACAGCTCGTGCGACGCCGTGATGTACATAGCCGGAAAACGTTTTTCAAAAAACTGTTTCGCGCGGATCTCGTGGTCAGGATTGCGGTAGGAATGCATGAACATGATGGCCAGGGAATCGACATTTTCGACCTCCAGCTTGTCGGCAATATCAGCCAACTCTTCCTCTGACAGCTCCTTCAGTACTTCGCCGGACCCATAAAGGCGCTCATCAACCTCAAAGCGTAGCGCTCGCTCAATCAGTGGCTTGTGCTTCTGAAAGAAAAGGTTGTAAGCCTCAGGGCGATTGATCCGACCGATTTCGTAAATGTCCCGAAACCCTCGGGTCGTCACCAGAGCCGTACGTGCGCCGGTTCGCTCTAGTAGCGTGTTAATGGCCGTCGTCGTCCCATGCAGGAAAAGGTTGGCTTGGTCGAAGCTTGAACCCGCTTTCTCGACGCCATCGTTGATGCCGTCGATCAAATGCGCGGGTGTCGTCAAGCATTTCCCTAGCTTGATAAGGCCTGTCTTCTCATCGAAGATGGCAATGTCTGTGAATGTTCCGCCAACGTCAGCAGCAACACGTGAATCCGCCTGTCTTGAATACACTATCTGGTCTCCTTTGCATCTGGCGAACATCAGTCCGAGATGTATTTTTATAATTGGTAACGCCGTTACTCTTATTTAGAATATCCAATATTCAATAAAATCAATACGAGTACAAACCCTTGGGAACAGGCCGTTCTTACAATACCCGCATGACTTTTCTTGACATGCTCGATGCCGCCGGCCGGCAGAACCAATCCATGCTGTGCGTGGGCTTGGACCCGGAACCCACCCGTTTCCCCGGCAAGCTCAAAGGCGACGCCAACAAAATTTATGATTTTTGCGCGGCTATCGTTGACGCCACGGCCGATCTCGTGGTGTCCTTCAAACCGCAGATTGCTTACTTTGCCGCCCACCGCGCTGAAGGCCAGTTGGAGCGTTTGATGGAGCACATGCGCCGCGTGGCGCCGCAGGTGCCGATCATTCTGGACGCCAAGCGTGGCGACATCGGCAGCACCGCGCAGCAGTACGCGATTGAAGCCTTCGAGCGCTACGGCGCTGACGCTGTCACGCTGTCGCCGTTCATGGGTTTCGACTCGGTCGCGCCGTATTTGAAGTACGCAGGCAAGGGCGCATTTTTGCTGTGCCGCACCTCCAACCCAGGTGGTGACGATTTGCAAAATCAACGCCTCGCCTCGGTGGAAGGCCAACCGCTGCTCTATGAACATGTGGCGCGTCTGGCGCAAGGCCCGTGGAACCTCAACGGCCAACTCGGACTGGTGGTTGGCGCCACTTACCCGGCCGAAATCGAACGTGTGCGCCAAGTCGCCCCCACGCTACCGCTGTTGATTCCCGGCGTTGGCGCCCAAGGCGGTGACGCCGTAGCCACCGTGCGCGCCGGCTACAAAGCCGGTGCGCCCATCATCGTCAATTCATCGCGGGCGATTTTGTACGCTTCGTCAGGCGACGACTTTGCCGAAGCCGCAAGGCGCGAAGCCATCAAAACGCGGGATGTTCTGCAAGCCGCAAAACAAGACT
>JBIIWL010000299.1:0-2699 GCA_044338885.1 Fibrobacteria bacterium | reverse complement strand
TAACGCACGTAGGCTGGGGATAAAGCCGAGAATGTCCATGAATTCTGGTCGCAGGTCTTGTGACAAGACGTGTACGGTTTCCACTGAGTTCTCAACGAGGTTTTGGACGATGGCCAGTTGTTTGCGCACGGCGGGGGTCAGGTTTTCGGCGTGCATTTTCAAGCCGACCAAGCGAATATTGATTCCTATCAAGGTTTGCACAACCTGATCATGCAATTCTCGACTGATGCGCAGGCGTTCCTGCTCCTGTGAATTCAAAACTTGTTGGGCGAGATGTCGGGTGCGCACACGCAGTTGTTTTTCGTGGCGTTCGCTTTTGACCAGAACTTTTTCAACGTCTTGTCGTCTGATGATTTCCAGCTCTAATTTTTTGTTTGAGGCGGCCAAAACGGCCACGCGTCTTTTGGTCTTCTCGACGAGTTTCCGCTGGGTGATGTCGCTGAATAAGACCGCTAAACGATTCCCAATGGGGTCGTCGACGCGAAAGGCGAACAGCTCAAGTGTGCGGCCGTTTTCGTGGAGGATCCGTGTGAACCGCTTCGGGGTTCCCGACGTGAGGATCGCATCGTAAATAGCACACCACCCGGCCGATTCTTTGGGGAGTATCTGCCGTAACGTTTTTCCGAGTGCGTTTTTTAGGCCAGACTGCACGTCAAAGGCTGGATTGGTCTGGATGTACCGGTAATCTGAAAACGGCAGTTTCAGGCCGCGCGGGTGAAAATCAGCCCTGTCCTTCACTACAACCCTTTCGATGACGCAAAAGCCTTCATCGATGGAGTTAAACAAACTGTGATAGCTGCCTTCCGCCTGTCGCAACGCCGCCTCAACCTGTTTGCGCTCGGCAATTTCGGCCTGTAACTTTGCATTGAGTGCCTCCGCCGCTTCGGTCAGCTTATGCTGTCGCAGAGAACCGAGGACGAGCGCCTCGTTCATCTCCTGCAAAGTGGTGGGAATGGGGACAGTCATGTGCATGAGTCACTTACGGGCGAGGCTTCGCGGCGGCCTTTTTTTTCGGGGGGGTGGGGGAGACTTTGGTCTTTGGTTCGGGTGAGGCCTCCTGGGGCTGGGCCGTGCGTGGCCCGGTGCGACGGGGGATCCCGGTGGTCAACCCTTCGTAGTCCGTCGAACGTGGCTGAATCAAGGTCATGCCATCCTCTGAAATGACGTATTCCCGAATGTCTTTACTGTGGTTGCCGCCGCGCATTTTGATCACCATGATCACCTTCCGCAGCTGTCCGTCGATCTCCACATAGCGCATGCGGATGATGTCGTCGGTTAAAAACGAAATGGCGTAATGGCTGAAGGCCATACCGGTAAAGGTGTCCTCCACCTCGACCGTACTAAGAATGGTGACGCCGGCTCCGGTGAGCGCGATGATCATGCGGTAGAGTGATTCACGGAAATCGGCCCGAAAGCCTGGTGCCAATGCCATTTCGAACCCGACCAGCGAGTCGATCACCAAACGCTTGGCGCCAATCCGTTCGATGGCATCCAAAATCTCTTGCATGGTCTCATCGACCGAAAGGTCGAGAGGACGTAAGTAGAGGAGTTCGAGCTTGCCCTTCGCTTCAGATGCTGTGAGCCCCAGCTTGAAGTTGTCGGCCCGCGTCGCGTACCCACTGGGGCGTTCTTCAAATAAGGCCATGATGCCCGGCTCGCCCTGGCGAATGCCTTCGGCGATGAAATGCGTGGCCAAAGCCGATTTGCCCGTCCCCGAGGGCCCTGCGACCAATAAACTGTCGCCCTCGAATAAACCGCCGCCCATCATGGCGTCTAGCGCGGGAATGCCAATGGAAAGGCGTTTTCCGGTACGCGGCGGCGACACCTTGTTTCCCGCAAACCCAATATTGCGGGAAAAGGTCTGTAACCCACTTTCCGAGATCCGGAATGTGTGCAGCCCGGGCACTGAGGCCTGACCGCGGAGTTTCATGATCTGCAGCTTGCGGACAACGGAGTTTCGTTCAGGCACTTGCGAGAGCCAGAGTAGGCCGTCAGCGATCGTGAAGATGGGGTTGTCGCGTACTTCTTCGGGCACATACTCGCCCACTAAAAACGTGGTGGCCTGCCAGCTGGTGAGAAATTGCGCGAGCCGCTGAATGAACGACTGCAGTTGAGACTCGTTGCCGCCCTTGGCGGCGACGCGCACCACCGTACGGAACGAATCCACGACCACGAAGGCGGGGCTGTATTTCGCCACGTTCTGGGTGATTTCATCGAAGACGGCGTCGAGGTCTTTCTCCAATAACGTTTCGGCCAAGTTCATGAACCGAATCGCGCTCCCGAGTTTGGAGCCGTCGAAAAAGGCATACTGCTGTTGGTAGCGCAGCATTTTGAGCGCGGGTTCCCCGAGCACGGTAAAATAGAGGGCCGGTTTGTCCACGGTGGCATTGGCGAAAACGATTTGGTGCGCGAGCGTGGTTTTGCCACAGCCTGGCGTACCGGCGATAATGTTGAACGAAAATTCAGGGATGCCACCGCCCAAAATATTATCGAGGCCTCGCACGCCGCTCGGCAATTGGCGGATCTTGACCTTGGCGGGTATGGCCACCTCGGTGATGTGCGCCTTGGTGCGGGGGGTCTCAGTGTTCTTTTTCAAGGGGCTCTCCTCTAGCGGTATCCAATTTGTCGAGCGGCACAGCAGGCCAAACATCAGTGACTAAGTGCAGCGTCAGTTTCTCGCCAATGAAGGCTTCCAGCAG
>JBIIWL010000298.1:0-2700 GCA_044338885.1 Fibrobacteria bacterium | reverse complement strand
CGATGGGGTAGTGGTCACTTCGACAAATAACCCTATGGTAGGGCCTTTTGCTCAGTGACCAGTAGTGGTGGTCACTTCAACAAGTGACCGTAAGGTTTGGTCTTTTGCTCTGTGACCGGTTGTGGGCGTCACTTGGACTACGATCAGTATCCTGTGGTGATCAAACAAAAAAGGTCGCCCTTGCGGACGACCCTTTTTGCGAACTCGAATTCAGTCGCTTACCCTTCCAGGTAAACCTCCGACCCCTTGTCCTTAAACTCCTTGCTCATCTCGGCCATACCGGCCTCGAGGGCCGCCGCTTCGTCGACACCCTGCTTGGCCGCATACGCGCGCACGTCTTCGGTAATCTTCATCGAACAGAAGTGAGGCCCGCACATGGAGCAGAAATGCGCGAGCTTCGCGCCCTCGGCCGGGAGCGTTTCGTCGTGGAACTCCTTGGCCTTCATGGGGTCAAGGCTCAGGTTGAACTGATCTTGCCAACGGAACTCGAAGCGCGCCTTGGAGAGGGCGTTGTCGCGATACTGCGCCGCCGGGTGGCCCTTGGCCAAATCCGCCGCGTGTGCGGCGAGCTTGTAGGTGACCACGCCAACGCGCACGTCTTCTTTGTCGGGCAACCCGAGGTGTTCCTTCGGTGTCACGTAACACAGCATCGCGCAGCCGTACCAGCCGATCATCGCCGCGCCAATGCCCGACGTGATATGATCGTACCCCGGCGCGATGTCGGTGGTGAGTGGCCCAAGCGTGTAGAACGGCGCTTCGTGGCACCACTCGAGTTGCTTGGTCATGTTCTCCTCGATCATGTGCATCGGCACGTGACCGGGGCCTTCGTTCATCACCTGCACGCCCATGTCCCACGCGATCTTGGTCAGCTCGCCTTGGGTCTTGAGTTCGGCAAACTGGGCCTCGTCGTTCGCGTCGTAAATCGAGCCCGGGCGCAAGCCGTCGCCGATTGAGAACGACACGTCGTATGCACGCATGATCTCGCAGATTTCGCGCCAGTGCGTGTAGAGGAAGTTTTCTTTATGGTGCGCCAAGCACCACTTGGCCATAATCGACCCGCCGCGGGAGACGATACCCGTCATGCGCTTGGCGGTCATCGGCACGTAACGGAGCAGCACGCCCGCGTGCACGGTGAAGTAATCGACGCCTTGTTCGGCTTGTTCGATCAGCGTATCGCGGTAGATTTCCCAGGTGAGGTCTTCGGCCTTGCCGTTGACCTTCTCGAGCGCTTGGTAGATGGGCACTGTGCCGATGGGCACAGGTGAGTTGCGCAGGATCCACTCACGCGTTTCGTGAATGTTCTTGCCGGTGGACAGATCCATGACGGTGTCGGCGCCCCAACGGGTCGACCACACCATCTTTTCGACTTCTTCCTCGATCGACGAGGCGATGGCCGAATTCCCAATGTTGGAGTTGATCTTCACCAAAAAGTTGCGGCCGATGATCATCGGTTCAAGTTCGGGGTGGTTGATGTTCGCGGGGATAATCGCGCGGCCCAAGGCCACCTCGCTGCGGACGAACTCGGGGGTGATGATGTTCGGGATCTTGGCGCCGCGCGGGTTGCCCGGGTGCTGGCGCTTGAGGTCTTCTTCGATCATCTCCGCGGCCATGTTTTCACGGATCGCGATGTATTCCATCTCGGGGGTGATGATGCCGCGGCGCGCATATTCAAGCTGGGTCACACACGCGTCGCCCTTGGCGCGCAGCGGGCGGTGCAGGTTGGGGAAACGCACCGCGTCGAGGCGGTCATCGGCCAAACGGTCCAAACCATAGGCCGAAGACGGGCCGTCCATTTCTTCGACGTCGCCGCGGTCTAATATCCACTGACGACGCAACAGGGGGAGACCCTTGCGCACATCGATTTCGATGGCCGGGTCGGTGAACGGACCCGAGGTATCATAGACCACCACGGGGGCGTTGGGCGTAGGCACATCATCGCGGCCATGGCCGCGGGTGGGGGAGACCTCAATCTCGCGCATGGCCACCTGCACCGAGGGGTGGATCGAGCCTTGGCGGTACACTTTTTTAGAGGCCGGGAACGGTTCGCGCGTCACCGTCGTAGGGATGGTGGACGCGTTGTTTTTTGACAGAGTGGGCTTGATCATCGTCTCTCCTCAGCAGGCCAGTACCACGCGCACCATGCGCGGGTTCTCGAAGTCATGCGGTGGGGAGGGAGTTTGGGCCCGGTGTATCCGAGCATCCAACCTTCCTCCGCCGGTATGACCCGGATCAGGTTCAAGGGTACATCTCAGCCCGCTTGGCCTTAGCCTGCGGACGCCCCTGGTTGATAGGGGAAAAGATAGACGGTGGTGGGTCAAATCGGGACGGTGGATGGTAGACGGTGGACGGTGGCTCAAGAACAAATTCGATCCCAAGTCGCTATTGTTTTTCGCCTGACAAATCAGGGGTTTTTGGTTTTTTCCACCGTCCACCGTCTACCATCCACCGTCCTCTCCCACGAAATCCCTTGTCAAAACCCCTGCCATTTTCTTCCTTTGGTCTCCCATTTTGGGGCTTTAGCTCAGTTGGTAGAGCGCTTCGTTCGCAATGAAGAGGTCAGCGGTTCGACTCCGCTAAGCTCCACCAAAACTCAAAAACCCGGCGTCGCCAGACGTCGGGTTTTTTTGTGCCGGGAGGCGGAGCTCTCAGCTGTCAGCATTCAGCGATCAGGGAAAAGAGGTAGGGGGTCATGGGTTGGGG
>JBIIWL010000297.1:0-2721 GCA_044338885.1 Fibrobacteria bacterium | reverse complement strand
CCGACGCCACAGGCATCGTGTTCGAAACGGGGATCGTACATCCCTTCCGCGCGGGGAAACCGAGATTCCATGACAGACCGCCTCTCCAGACATAAATGCGAAAAAAACGCAAACAAATACGGGATACAACCCAATTGAACGCACGCAGGCGCCCGAAACCCACACTGGAGTGCCGGGGCCAAGGAGTCAAAAATAAGAAGGTTTTCGCGATTCCAAAGCCTTGACGTGCGTCAGGGTGAAATTTGAGTGAACCCGACCGAACCGCAGGGACCTAGCTAATTAGAGAGAAAACGCCGTAGGGGCTCGCCCCCGCCAAACCAGTCCGCCTCGGGAGTGGCCAATAATTTGGCAATATCGCCGTTGAGAATCTCCCAAGCCCCCGCCGCAACCTCCTCTTCAAGCTGCCCCTCACCCCAACCGGCATACCCCAAAAACAGGCGCAGGGACCGAGGATCAGGCCCTAAAATTTCGTCCAAAGTCTCCCATTTGCCCCCCATATGCACTCCAGGGGCGATTTCCATGGTATCGGGGGCCACCGCGTCGCCCACTTGAAGGATCTGCAATTCCGTCGGCTGAACGGGCCCCCCGATATACACCCGGCGCGTCAGGGCCCGACCATCGGGACCTGTCGGCGGCGTCTCGAAAATTTCCCGCAAGGGCATGTGCGAGGGCCGATTAAGCACCAAGCCATAGGCCCCGTCAGCACTGTGCTGACACAGCAACACTATGGCGTTGTTGAAATTAGGGTCTTCGAGTATTGAATTTGCGACCAACACGATCCCGGGAGCAAGCGTGGGGGTAGAGTGACGCGGTGCGTCGGGTGAGTGTGGGTCATTGGGGTTTTCGTCGAACATGGGCAAAAGATACAGCCAAAGCAAGGGCGACCAACGGGTCGTGCTGCCTAGGCCCTCTCCTGACAAGTCCTTACACGAAGTGCGCCCCTTCGGCAAAAGAAAAGCCACCGCCACCCATAGTCTTGTTGCGTTCTGGTACTAAATTTAAGGAGTGCCAATGCGCGACGAGAACCATCAAGACGTCCAATCCCTCCTCCGGGTGAAAAACCCTCAGGACAGCTTGTCGGCTAGCGCGATTCCCCCCATCCCGCCGGAAACCCACTAATGCTGTCCAACACGGTTTTGTATTCCATTTTCGGGCTCTATGCCATCGCCTCGATCGGCCTATTCACCTACGGAATCAACTGTTACTGGCTGCTTTACATCTTTCTGCGGAATCACCGCCAGCAAGTTGTAAACGACCGCCGCGCGCTCCGTCGCTTCTACGCCACGGGCGGCATGGAAAAACTCCCCGTGGTCACCACGCAATTGCCCGTGTTCAACGAGGCCAACGTCATCGAGCGTTTGATCCGTTCGGTGTGTGCGATGGAATACCCGGCCGGCAAACATGAAATCCAGGTGCTCGACGATTCCATCGACGGCTCCGAGTCGATCGCCCAGGTCCTGGTCGACGAAATGCGCGCGCAAGGTCACGACATCAAGCTGATTCACCGCACGCATCGTAAAGACTACAAGGCCGGCGCCCTCAACGAAGGCATGGACCTCGCGCGCGGTGATTTCCTCGCCATTTTTGATGCGGACTTCGTGCCTCCTGCCGACTACCTGCTGCGTACTGTGCCCTACTTGTGCATGAACGAACAGTACGGCCTCGTGCAAGCCCGCTGGGGCCATTTGAATTCCTCGGAGTCTTCGCTTACGCTCGCGCAGAGCATCGGCATCGACGGTCACTTCGTGATCGAACAGTCCGCCCGCTCGTGGGGCAGCCTGTTCATGAACTTCAACGGCACGGCCGGTGTATGGCGTAAAACCGCCATCGTGGATGCCGGGGGTTGGGAAGGCGATACGCTGACCGAAGACATGGATTTGTCCTACCGCGCGCAGCTCAAGGGTTGGAAGATGAAGTTCGCCTACGACGTCGTCGTGCCGGCCGAACTCCCCGCCGACATCAACGCGTTCAAGTCGCAGCAGTTCCGCTGGGCCAAGGGCTCGATCCAAACGGCCATGAAGTTGTTGCCGCAGGTTCTCAAGTCGGATGTGCCGGTGCGCGTCAAATTGCAGGCCGTATTGCACACCACGCACTACTCGATTCACCCGCTCATGCTGCTGACGGCGCTCCTTGCGCTGCCGCTGCTGTACTGGTTCCCCTTCAAGGTCAGCACCCTCGCGTTTACCGCCCTCTGCGTGCTCATCGTGATCTCATCGCTCGCACCGACGATTCTTTACCTCGTGGCGCAGCGCATGTCGAGCAAAAACTGGATGAACCGTATGCTCTCGCTCCCGACCTTGATGGCCGTGGGCGTCGGTGTGGCGTTCAACAACACGCGCGCCGTGCTTTCCGCACTCTCGGGCAACAAGGGCACTTTCGTGCGTACACCCAAGGCCGGTGACAAGGGCGTCAAGTCCGCCGCCTCAAACGTGTACCACAAAACCAAGTTCCCCTTTGCCGCCGCCATCGAGCTCGCTCTGGGTGCATACTGCCTTCTCGGGTTCTTCCACTACACCAGCCAAGAGAAATACCTCGTCGGCCCGTTCCTCGGATTGTACGCCGTGGGTTTCTTGGTGGTGGGCATCATGTCGCTCTCGCACTACCTCCGTAGCCGCAACCCGGCGCGGGAGAACTAAGGGGAAAGCTGACAGCGGTCAGCGAACAGCCGACAGCAAAACCAAAAAAGGCGGCTCTCAAACGAGAGCCGCCTTTTTTGTTGTA
>JBIIWL010000052.1:0-9672 GCA_044338885.1 Fibrobacteria bacterium | reverse complement strand
GGGCTCCAAATCATTCCCTAACCCGGCACCAAAACAGGGCCGAAAAGGGAACTTGGAAATTTAACTCCGAGGGCCCCTGCTCCGAGCCTCGAATTCTGAGCAATTAGAGGCCATTCGCGCCGCGCATCGTGAATTGGGGGTAATCTGCGCGCCGAGGCGCGCAGGGTGATGGTGGGCCGCAGGGTTGTGGTCCGCACGAGGCGGAACCCCCTAGGTGGATTCCACCGCCTTGATGATCACATCGCGCACCGCGGCGAGGGGCGCCGAGGGGCTCGTGCCCACGATCGAGGCCTCACCCAT
Source organism: Fibrobacteria bacterium (assembly GCA_044338885.1). GTDB lineage: Bacteria > Fibrobacterota > Fibrobacteria > UBA11236 > UBA11236 > UBA11236. The sequence goes on along the minus strand of JBIIWL010000052.1, from coordinate 9,372 downwards.
CAACAGCGGTGCTTCGGCGGGGTCATCCGCCGGCGTGCCGTGCGAACCCTTGACGAGGGACGCATCGAGCGGGATCACATCCATGTAATACCGGAAGCCCAACTTTTTCTTCAGGAGCGACGCGGCGATGGTCGCCTTCGCAAACGGCTTAGCCGGGTCGAGGAACAGCTCGCACGGGTCATAACCCGGTTTGCGATGAATGTCGACGCAGCGCGCGAAGTCGGGCGCTTTGGCGTCATCTTCCCAGTAGTAATAGGTGTACCAGTTGTCCGGCTCGGCCATCAAGATCACATCGCCCGCGCGGTCGTGGTCGAGCCCAAAGCGCGCGCGGTCTTCACCATGAATCACGCGGCGTTGCCCCGGTTCTTTCTCAAACAATTCAACCACTTCGGCAAGCTTGGATTTGTCGTTCACATAGATGTGACAGATCTGATGGTCGCTCACCGCGAAGGCCTTACTCGCCCCCGCGTCGAGCAATTCCCAGGTGAGGCTCGGGCGTACCTCGAGCAACCCGGCGCGCCGCAGCAGGCGGTTCGGGTGCGTGGTGCGCGTCACCTTGGTGATGCCATACTCGGAGACAATCAGCACCCGAACGCCCTGCTTCTCGAAGAACGTGATGAGATCGCCCGCCACTGCATCGATCTTCCGCAATTCAGCGGCGATCTCCGGCGCGCCGGGCCCAAACTTTTGCAGGCAATAATCGAGATGGGGCAAGTACACAAGATTCAAAGTGGGTTGCTTAAACTCTTGCATCCACTTTGCGCTGGCGGCGATCCACTCGGACGATTTAATGCCCGCCGCCGGTCCCCAGAACGCGTGAAACGGAAACTCACCGAGTTCGTTCACGAGCGCGTCGCGAAGCTCCATCGGGTTCGCGTAGATATCGAACACCTTGCGGCCATCGGCCGGGTAATGCGGGCGCGGCGTGGCCGACCAATCCACCTTGGAGTACATGTTGTACCACCAAAACATTTTGGCCGAGGTAAACTCGGGGTACTTGGCCTTTAGGGTCTCGTACACTTTCTCACCGTGAATGAGGCCATCGTTCTGTTTCCAAAACCCCACTTCGGCCAAATCTTTAAAGTACCACCCATTGCCCACGACCCCGTGATTGCTGGGCGTAAGGCCTGTCAGCATCTGCGCCTGGCTCGTGCAGGTGAGCGCGGGGAACTGCTCGTGCAACCGCACCGTGGCGTTGCCCGCGCGGTCGCGAAAGGCCTGCAAGTGCGGCGTGTCTTTCCCGATCAACGACGGCGTCAAGCCGACGATGTTCAACACGGCGGTAGGGCGAAGGCTGGATTGGGTCATGAGGTTCTCCAATGAACAATGCTCAATGAGCAATGCTCCATTTAATCAACTGTTGGCTCGGAATGAGCATTGAGCATTCATGCGTCAAATACACCCGGCACTTGATCTCGAATAAATTTGAGCTCCCTCGCAATCGCCTCCGCCAACCCCGCATCGTCTACCGGACGGTGCGCTTCCGGCAAGACGCTCCACGTATAGGTCTCCACCTCAAAGTGGCGGCAGAGGTCGTGCGCGAGTGCGTAGCGTAAGGCCTTGAGCATTTCGCCGCGCGTGGTGTGGATGGCGCCGTCGAGTAAGGTCTCAGCGTGCACGGGCACGTGGTAATGCACGCGCCAGGTGTGGGCAAACAAGCCGGGGCCGGCGTTGAGCGCCTGCGGCAGATCGTCGATATCCCACACGCCATCAGGCGTGTGCACGCGCGTTTGGTGCAAAAACTTGGGTTCCACAAACTGCTCGCGCACCGCGCGCGATCTGCCGCATTGACCGATGGGGTCAGCGGGGAATTCGGGCGCACTCGAGAGTTGCATTTTGTGAATGCGAATGTCCGCCGCTGCCAGCGCGGCGAGCGACGCCTCGGCATCTTCGAACTGAACCGCTTGATGACAGGTGTCATAGCACAGGCCGATGTGTTCTTCCACGGCGAGCATCGCATCGCACGAGGCCACAGGCCGTAAGACGTCGTTCCAAAAGGCGATTACTTGCGGCGTTCGCTCAAGCACGCAGCCCGGCTCGGGCTCAATGGCGAGTGCGATGTGTTTGCCGGTCTTCTCTTTAAGGTCGGCTAAGAACAGAGCGAGTTCAGAGAGCGCTTCGGCAGCTTTGTTGGAATGCTCGGGTGTCCAATCGACGCGCCAGCCCAGCGGCAAGGTTGAAATCGACCCGAAGGTTTCGCCGTCGGGTAAGAGCGAGGCGAGCAGTGTTGCGCACCGTTTGGTGTAATCGAGGCGGGCCGGGTCGGTCCAATCGGGGAGGTACACCGCCCGTTTCACCACGGGCTGATGAAAGTCCATAAACGGGAAAGCGTTCAAAGTGAACGTTGTGGCCCCCCAAGCCCCCAGTTGACCGCGCAACCCTCCCGGGCCGTTCTCCATCGTGGTCAGAACCCCCTCATTAAACCAAAGCCCGAGTGGAAAAGGCTTAATTCCGGTGATTTCTGCCAGTTTTGGGCCGAAATACCCGATTTTTTCGCGCCAAACGGCCTCGTTCTGCAACGGGTGGACGTTGGTGCAATAGGTCAGACGGGGCTTGGAGGCTCGGTCTGAAGAATGGTTAAGGCTGTGGTTTTTCAAGGGTTAGAGCCCGTTTCACCAAGATTTCACCTACGAAACTTGGGTTTGTGGGGTATTTTAATCTACAAACAGGATGCAGTCCGATCGGGCCGAGTGACCGCGATCAATGGACTCCACAGACACAGGTTCGCAATGGTCTTTCAGAAAATCTCTCTGCCTGATGTGCATCAGGCCTCGTCTGCGGCCACGCCGTTGGCGCTTCAATCGTGGACCTCGCCTTTAAACGGAGGCATGCCCATTCATTTCGGTGATGGCGCCGCCGAGCGTCTCCCTGAAATTCTAAGCAACCTCGCCCCTGACCGTGTGTTCGTGGTCTCCGACCCGCACGTGTTCGATCTATACGGCTCCTTCTTAGTGCAGCTGCTTGGCCCCACGCTCTCACCGGAAGTGGTGCTCATCCCTGAAGGTGAGAACGAGAAGAAGCTTTCCAATTTGGAAGCCTTGTGCGAAGAGTTGTTTGATCGGGGGGCAACCCGCTCGTCCGTCGTGGTGACCTTCGGCGGGGGTGTGGTGTTGAACCTGGGTGGTTTGGCGGCCTCTCTCGTCTATCGCGGTATTCGCTTTGTGCACGTGCCGACCACGATGATGGCGCAGAGCGACGTGATCGTGTCCAACAAACAGGGCATTAATTTCGGGGGCGGCAAAAATCGCTTAGGCGTGTTCTCGACGCCGATCGCCGCTTTGTGCGACCCGCGTTTTTTCGCGACGGAGTCAAAGCGTTCGCTGCGTGCCGCACTGGTGGAATACGCGAAGAACGCGATCTTGCTTGGCGGCGCACATTACGACAACGCCCTCGCCATCTTCCGCGGCGAACTTGAGGGGCCCGACGGAGAAAAGCGCGGCGTCGACGTTCTCGGGCCCGAAGGTTTACGTGCGGTGTTGCGCTCCAGCCTTGAACAAAAGTTTGAGATCGCCCGCCTCGACCCCACGGAGCGCTCCTACGGCCTCGTGCTCGAGTACGGCCACACGGTGGGCCACGCGGCGGAGTTTCTGTCGCAAGGCCGCCTGCTGCACGGCGAGGCCGTGTATCACGGCATGATGGTCGCCGGCCGTATCGCGAACATGTTGGGCATCCTACCCGATGCTGAGCACGCCAAGCAACTCGCCCTGTTGAATCTGATGACCGGCATTGCACCGATCCCCGCCGATATTTCGGTGGGCCAGATCATTCAGAGTGCGCGGCGCGACAATAAAAAGCGCGACCAAAGCTTGTCGTTCATTTTGATGGACGCCGTCGGCCAGCCGCACTTGGTGCAGGGCCCGCGTGGGCAAACCGTGCTGACGCCGGTTTCTGAAGACGCTTTACGCGCGGCGCTGACGGAGTACCGGGATGCTTTGTTATAGCACCGCGTCGCTCCCCGATCTTTTTACAGCCTCCGATATCGCCACGGCCCTCCTCCCCTCGGTGTTCCGGGGTGTGGAGTATGTGGTCAAACCCACAGACCTCGCGCGCGCGCATGATGCTTCGTATTGGCATGGGTTTCGAACCGAGTTAGAGGTGCGCGGGCTGAGCGTTCGCAATGTGCAGCTGGGCCACCCGTTTTTACTCGGGCCTGTGGCTCACTCCCCCGGTCTATCGACGTTAGTGCCTGCTGGCCCCATGGGTCGTGGCCGCCGTGTCGAAGCCGCCTTGGCGGCGGCGCGCATCGCGGTTCATCTGGGAAGCCCGTATCTCACGATTACGACCGGGCTACCTGAACGTGCGGGTGACTTTAAAGTTCAAGAACAAAACTTCCTCGCGTCCTTGACGCAGATTGTCGCAGCTCGACCGAAAGGATTGAAGATCGCGATCGAGCAAGAGCCTGAGCATGTGATTCATCGGGCCGACCAAATGCTGGCGCTATGCCGCGCGTTTGAAGGCGTGGTGTTTGCAAACTACGACGTAGGGCATGGTGTTGTGGCGGGTGAAGACCCCGCGCAGGCCGTGCGTTTGTTGGGCCACTACGTGTCGAACCTTCACTTAGAGGACATCAAGGGGCGGACGCACAAGCACTTGATGTTTGGGGAGGGTGAGGTCGACTTTCGGGCGTTGTTCAAGACCCTGGGTGAGATCCGCTACGCGGGGGATGTGACGATGGATCTGTATCCGTTTAAGAACGAGTGGCAGTGGGCGGTGAAGCGGAGCGGGGAGTTTTTGGCGTCGGTCACTTCGTCAAGGGACCAAACGTCTTAGGCCTTTTGCTCAGTGACCGGTTCATGGGGTCCTACACAACCGGTCGTTGAGCAAGTGGACCGCGCTTAAGGTGATTTGTCGAAACGACCGGTCACTTCGACAAGGGACCAAACGTCTTAGGCCTTTTGCTCAGTGACCGGTTTATGTGGTCCTACACAACCGGTCGTTGAGCAAGTGGACCGCGCTTAAGGTGACTTGTCGAAACGACCGCTGTGACTGGCGTCACACGCTCATCACCGAAATCAGATTGCCATTATTAAACTGATGAGATGGCTTGGATTTACATCCTCAAATGCTCTGATGGCACCTTCTACACGGGTAGCACAACTAATCTCGCCCGGAGATTTGAGCAACATCAAAGCGGCTTCGGAGCGAATTACACTCGGAAACGGCTTCCTGTAGAGGTTGTTTTCTACGAAGAGTATGACCGTATCGATGAAGCGTTCCAGCGTGAGAAGCAGGTGCAAGGCTGGAGTCACGCCAAAAAGGATGCCTTGATTGCAAGTCAACAATCGGCATTACCAAAACTTGCACAAAACTACGGGTGGCATGGTAAACCAAAACCTCCACGAGATCTTTAGCCGGTCACTTCGACAAGGGACCAAACGTCTTAGGCCTATTGCTCAGTGACCGGTTCATGGGATCCTACACAACCGGTCGTTGAGCAAGTGGACCGCGCTTAAGGTGACTTGTCGAAACGACCGCGGAACCGAAGCACGGTTATGATCTGAGTTCGCGCAAAGTGAACTCATCAACGACCGGCACCATTCCTACCTTCTCTCTCATGAACAACCCCGCTCCCGCCCCGTCGTTGATCCCCTACGGCCTGCCCATTGACCTTGAGACCGCCAAGCGCGTGGCCGCAGCAGCGGGTAAGGAGGCCGACGGCAATGGTTGGCCCGTGGTGATCGCTATCGTCGATAGCGGCGCCAACCTGGTGCTACTGCACCGCCATGACCTCGCGCAGCTTGGCAGCATCGCCATCGCGCAAGGCAAAGCCATGACCGCAGTCAAAATGAAGCGCGCCACCAAGCTGCTTGACGAGGCGGTCAGCGGTGGCGGTGCGGGCTTGCGCGTGCTCGCCCTCGATGGCATTGTCGCGATGGAGGGCGGCGTGCCGCTGCTGCGCGATGGAGCCGTCATCGGGGCCATCGGCGTTTCAGGCGTGACCTCGCCGCAAGACGGCCTCATCGCCGCAGCCGGTGCGAAGGCCCTCACACACCCGGAGGTCTAAGCAACCCGGGCGTTGAGGCGGGTGATCAACTGAGGGGTGAGCGCCGAAACGGCCCCACACCCCCCAGTCGAACGCCGGTGTGTTTTCATACTTTCTGAAGCATCACGCAAGGAAAATTATGATCCGCTTCGCCCGTACTCGCCTAACCGCCGCCCTGTCCCTGTTGATCGTTGTGGCCGTGCTTTTGCCCGGCTGCGCCTTCATGCGCCTGGCCCGCTCCGAAAAAATCAAGGTGCCCGAAGTCACGTATCTGCGTACCGTCATCAAGTCGTACGACAACGAAAAAGCCGTGGTTGACTTCGTGCTCAACGCTAAAAACCCCAATAAAATCGGGCTTAAAAACGTCGCGGTCGATTACGAACTCTTCCACGAAGGGCGCGCGTTTCTTAAGGGAGATGGTATAAACGTTGAGCTCGCGCCCTCGGGAGATACCGAAATCCGTATCCCGGCGGTCATCGCATACACGAGCGTATTCTCAACGGCCTATGCGTTGACACAACGCATCATCGCGGGTGACAGCACCGTGCCCGTGCGTCTCGATGCGCTTGTCTCCGGCAAGCCCACGCTGTACAACGAAGTGGAAAGCGGGTCGTTGTTCTCGTTCTCCAAAAAACTAACCCGCACCGAACAAATCCCCATCCCGCGCCAACAAATCGACGGCGCGACTGAGGCGGCGAAGCGTCGCGCACTCGAAGAAATCCGGAAACGATTCTAAGGAGGCCAACATGAGCCGCTCCCTCCATACCACGCACGCTTTGCTCACCTTGATAACCGCCGCTGCACTCACGGCCACGCTAAGCTTCAGCCTTGCAGGTTGTTCTAGACAAGCAGGCGCCTACAGCGCCAACCCGATGTGCAAACAAGCGCAGGATAAATGCAAGCTCTATTACGAAACGATGGATCGCACCAAAACTGATCGCGGGGCGGGAATCGACTTATTGCGCGAAGACTGCGAGGCCTCGCAACGCGCCTGCGCCGATGGCGTGAGCCGCAGCCTTGAAACCTCGCACCCCGGTGAACCGGGCGCACGAAAAAGCGCCTACTAGAATTTCCGAACGATCAATTCTTGCGGGCGACCTGCATGACGCGATTGAAGAACAGATCGTCGTCCATCACCTGCGAGTCGACCACCGTGAACCCGCGCTTCTCGAGCATGCCGGCGTATTCAGCTTCATCGAATTGATGCGGGTGAAGAATATCGCCAGGGATCAATCGGAACAGACCCTTAAAAAACTGATACTTATGCGCATCAATCGTTATGACCAAGGTGCCCCCCGACTTGGTGGCCAGAGCTAAGCCATCGTAAGACGCGGCTAAATCATCCACGTGGTTGATCGCGTTCATGCAGAACACGGTGTCGTACGGCTCTGCAGGCTTAAAGTCCTCGAGCGAGCCGGTCCAAAACTTTACGCTCGGATACATGGTTTTTTTGAAATGCGGCAGCTTTTCATACGACTCGACTAACGGGTCGAACGCATCGGGGCGATACGACTCGAGCACCATGAAAATACCCGCCGGCCCGCAGCCGGCATCAAGGATCCGATCACCCTCATGCAAGGTCACGTGGGATTTCAACTTGACCAAATAGTCGTTCCAGTAAGCGCGCTTCCACGCCGCATACTCCACGGGGTCTTTCTTTCTCAAATAGCGACGCCACCAAAAAATTTCAAATGCTTGGGCGATTTTCCAGCGAAGTCCATGAGACATGTCGTGACTTTCTCGTGAGAGTGCTATTCGCAAAAAAGGCCAGAAAGTAACATCAAGACCAGTGCAAATGGGTGAAAACCGACCCGAAACCACGGCGTCCTGGTGGGGGGTGTTTCAAGCCTCAGGGTGTGTTGAGGGCCTCTTGGGCGAGGATCCAATCCACAATTTTACGCGCCGCGGCCTTCCCTGCCGCCGCCGCAAGCTCTTCGCCCGTGGCTTCGCGGACCTTCAGCGGAGATTTAAAGGCGCGAATCAACTTCATTTTGGTCTTCTCGCCGACCCCCGGTACTTCGTCCAGCCACGAGGTCACCAAGCGGACCTTACGCTTACTGCGTTGAAAGGTGATCGCAAACCGGTGCGATTCGTTACGCACGTGCTGCAAAAGCTGGAGGGCCGCCGAGGTTTTTGGCAAAAGCACGGGGTCGCTTTGGTTCGGAAAGAAGATCTCCTCAATCCGCTTCGCCAACCCAATGATGGGGATGTCCTCAAATCCGTACTCTTTTTGAGCCTGTACCGCCATATGCAGTTGCCCCTTGCCGCCGTCGATCAGAATCAGATCGGGGCGGGGCGCGCCGCTCTCACCCTTGGCCGCCTCCTCTTTCATCCGCCGAAAGCGCCGGCCCAACACTTCGCGCATCGATGCAAAATCGTCGATGCCTTCCACCGTCTTCACGTTATAATGGCGGTAATCCTTCTTGCTTGGTCGACCGTCCACAAACACCACATTCGAGGCCACCGTATCGGTCCCCGAAAGGTGCGAGATGTCAAAACCTTCGATGCGCACCGGCGCGAGAGGCAGGCCGAGGTCTTCTTGAAGGGCGACCACTCTATGGTTCTGCCGCTCCTTCTTCTCGCGCCTGGCCAAATACTCGGTCAGCTGCATGTCGGCATTCGCGAGCGCCAGCTCCAGCTGGCGCCGCTTTTCACCCCGCTGCGGCACCTCGACCGTGACCGCCGCCCCCCGCAGCTCACGTAACAGCGGCTCCATATTGTCTTCACCCGGCAAAGGGTGCGACAGTAAAATCTCACGCGGAATATCGCCGCGCGAGCGATCGAGGTAGTACGCGGTTAAAAACTCCGTGAGCACCGCGCCCTCGTCCTGTTCAAGAGGGATGTGAACCTCGAACTGTTTACGGTCCGACAAAAATCCATCGCGCGCCTCAAGCACGGTTACGCTCCCAACCTTACCCGAGCGCTTGACCGCGATCAGATCCTTAGGCTCGTGATCACTGCCTAGGTCGACGCGCTGGCGGGCCTGCACCGTTTCAAGGTCGCGGATTTGATCACGGATTTTAGCCGCTTCTTCAAACTTTTGCGCGCCCGCGGCGGCCCGCATCGCCTCTTCTAACTTCACGCGCAGCTCACGACCGCGGCCGCGTAAGAGCAGCACCGCCTCGTCGATCAGGGCACGATAGTCCGCCGACGTGATGTGGTGCGCGCAGGGCGCGTCGCAGCGCCCGATATGAAAGCTCAGGCACGGGCGTATTGGCTCAGCCACCGGTAACTTCAGGTCGCAATCACGAATGCGGAAAAGACGGCTCAAATACTGCACCGTGTTGCGCATCGCCCGCGCGTTCGTGTACGGCCCGAAAAAGATGTCCTTGCCGCCCCCGCTATTTTTTTCAGCATGGCGGGTCACCAACAAGCGGGGGAAGGCTTCG
>JBIIWL010000050.1:0-9726 GCA_044338885.1 Fibrobacteria bacterium | reverse complement strand
CAACAGAACCGATGCGGTGAACACTGATTTTTTGATTGAGAGCATGATGAATTCTCCGGAAGTCGGCGCGGTCTAAAAACGTGAGGTCGTAGCGGTGAAGCGCTGGCCATTGGCAGCGCGGGCTTCGATCAGGGTAATGCCCCCTGCGAGTGACGAGTTGGGCACGAGGAATTCGTGGCGGCCTGAAGCCACATCGTGCGACGCGAGCACTTTGCCGCGCATATCGATGGTACGCACCACGTAGGCGCCTTCGACGGGTGAGCGCAGGAGGATGCCGCCCTGATGAACCTTGACCATCAAGCCGGAACGCACACCGGGGGCATCGCCGCGTGCGATTGATACCGGAGTACCCGCGTCGACGCCGGGACCGAACTTGTTCATGGTATACCAGCCGACCAGGCCGCGCTTGACGGCCAAAGTATCACTCCACGCGGTCCGGTTTGAAACTGCGGCGACATTCAGCGCGCGAATTTGAACCACGTATCCCCACGTGCGGTCTTCGACGCTGCCCGCTGTGGTGGCAACAGGACGCTGTTGCAAACCGGTGATAGTCAGCACAGCCTTGGTTTTTTCGGCGTTCAACGTCACGTCGGTCACGTTAAGGTTGGCTGGGCTCAGATTATACCCGGAGCCATACGCGGTGTTGGTGGCCTGTTCATTTCGCCACTGCCTCACGCGGAAATTCGCGGCCGTCGCGGCCACGATGGGCTCGGTGAACTCGACCTCCATTTGAGTGGCATTCAGCGAGCGGATCGCCTTGAACTCAAAAACGGTGTCGTTGTTGGGAACCAACCGTGCTAGGCCGTACTGGAGGCCTCCATCGAAACCGTGCGAGCCGGCTGAATTGTTGCCCGGTGAATTACCACCGCCGAGATAAATATGACCATCGGGGCCGTACCGCAAACGGTTGACGTTCGAACGGAAGTCGGAAAGCACACCGGGCAAGGAGCCTGCGGGGAGATTGACCGCACCGGTTGCCCCACCTACACCAAATCCTTGGCTAAAGGGGAAGAGCGCACCTTGATAGACATATTCGCCGGGGGTGCTTGTCGGAATTTTTTCCATGAACCCACGAAGCAAACCTGTCGTGTGATTGACGCCGATCAACAATTGATTTTTAAAGCGACCATCTTTGAGGGTCAAGAAATCTGTGGCGACGCGCGCGACCACGGGGTTGTTGGAATCTCCGCCGCCTTGATTCGAACCATAGGGGAAAATCAAAGCCGGTGTGGTCCGTTTTTGATTGTCGAGAGGCGACTTGATGTGCCCGAAAAAGGAACCTTGATACACGGGGAACAACCCTGAGGCCGGCATAAAGCTGCCCTGGTTGTCGGTATAGAACAACTGGCTGTCGGGGCCCCAGTTCATGGAAACCGGATTGCGAACACCAGAAGCGAACGTGTCAACAATCGAGCCATTCAGCGAAATCTTGTAAATGACACCTTTACCACGAATGAGTCGTGCCTCTTGTGTGCCAGTGAAGCCATAGGCAGTTCCACCGGGCATGAGGGCATTGCCAACGTTTGCGTAAAAGAACCCATCGCGATACACCAAGCCGCCCGTCCATGCACGATTGGCCGTATCTGAAAGCGCACCGGGGGTGCGCCCCAAGGCCCCTTTGTGCAGGGTGGTTTTGGTGTAGGTTCCATTGCCCGCAGGGCTGAGCTTGGTCAGACCTTCTTCGTTGTCGAGCACATAAATGCTATCCCCGACGACGACGGCACCCGACGGCATTTGATAACCCGTTGAAACTTGATCAACCGTCACGGTCGCACTGCTGGTTGCCGTAGGAATCCCGCTGAAGATGTAACCGTGCGACACGCCCAGACGATTGGCATTTACGCCACCGGCGGCATTGCTGCTCATGCTCGCCACGAAGAGCTTGCCATCGGGGAGCCAGGCCATACCGCCCACGTTCGGAGCCGCATTCGCGCCGCTGGCCGACATGGAGGCCGGCCGCACACTCACGAGCGAATAACCCGGATGAAGGCCCGGGAGCAGATAGTATGGCCGCTGCGCGGAAACCGAAAAAGCGGTCAGGGCGACAAGACCAAAGGACAAAAGCGAGTGTTTCTTGAAACTCATGGGGTACTCCTAGCGTCATGAAAACGGGTGCAGACCGAAATCAGCGTTTTTCTGACTGATTCCTTCAGCTCAAGGCAATACCATGAGTATATCGTCATACCCGCTAAATTGCCACACAATCCACGTTTTACGACACTATCCACTAAATTTTTCGTATAGATCATACCGATTTTGTGTCGCAATCCTACCATTATTGTTGCGACGATATCGCAATCCTCCGCCCACGAAAAATGATGATTTGCATATTGCCATCATGACCCCAATATTTCCTCGTGACACGGTTTTGGACCCCGTCTGTGGCATGACCATCGACCCGGCTCACGCCGCCGGGCATTCAGAGCACGATGGTCAAACCATCTACTTCTGCAACCTCGGGTGCAAGAAAAAATTTGATGCCGACCCGCTCCGCTATGTGACGAGCGCACCCACCGGCAACAAATCGAGGGACGAAGGTGACCCGGCCAAGACCTACACCTGCCCCATGCATCCCGAGGTTGTGCAGCAAGGCCCCGGAACGTGCCCCTACTGCGGCATGGCACTCGACCCCATGGCCCCGTCTCTCGATGACGGACCTGATCCCGAACTCATAGATATGACCACACGGTTTTGGGTCAGCGCCCTATTCACGCTCCCGCTGATGGGGGTGGCGATGGGTCACATGGTCCCTGGCGCGCAGGGCCTCTTTGGGCACGAGGGACTCCTCGCGCCCCGGGTGCGCGGGTGGGTTGAATTCATTCTCGCGATACCCATCGTGTTGTGGGGTGGCTGGCCCTTCTTCGAGCGGGCCGTCGCCTCTGTGAGGCACCGAAGCCCCAATATGTTCACCCTCATCGGCATCGGTACCGCAGCCGCATTTGGGTACAGCGCGCTCGCCGTACTCGCGCCCTCGCTCTTCCCCGCCTCGCTCCGCGACGCCCACGGTGCACTCGGCCTGTACTTTGAGGCCGCGGGCGCCATCATCACCTTGGTGCTGCTCGGTCAGGTACTCGAACTCCGCGCCCGTGCGCGTACCGGCGCCGCCGTGCGCGCCTTGCTGGGCCTCGCCGCCAAAACCGCGCGGCGTGTCCTTCCTGGAGGCACCGAAGAAGACGTTGCCCTTGAAATGGTTGAGGTGGGCGACACCTTGCGCGTGCGCCCCGGTGAGAAAATCCCCGTAGATGGCCGCGTCCGTGAAGGCTCGGCCAGCGTTGATGAATCCATGATCACCGGTGAGCCCGTGCCCGCGGCCAAAGCACCGGGAGACAAAGTCACCGGGGGGACCGTTGCCCTCGCCGGGTCATTTTTAATGTCGGCCGAAAAAGTGGGTGCCGACACGCTACTCTCGCGTATCGCGGCTATGACCGCCGCCGCACAGCGGAGCCGAGCACCAGTGCAACAGTTGGCCGATCGCGTCTCGGCGTGGTTCGTGCCGCTCGTCCTGCTGGCTTCGGTGGTCGCCTTCGCCGTGTGGTTGACCGTAGGCCCCGCGCCGCGCCTCGCGCACGCGCTGGTGGCCGCCGTTTCGGTGTTGATCATCGCCTGCCCCTGTGCACTCGGCCTCGCGACGCCCATGTCGGTGATGGTGGCCGTCGGGCGCGGCGCCACATCGGGTGTTCTCTTCCGCGATGCCACCGCTCTTCAAACTCTGCGCACCATCGATACACTCGTACTCGACAAGACGGGAACTCTCACCGCTGGAAAACCGCGCCTCGTAGCGGTGGAACTCATCGCAGGCCAAACAGAGCTGACCGAAGATGAATTACTCTCGTTCGCAGCCGCACTCGAACAAGGCAGCGAACACCCGCTCGCTCAAGCCGTGGTCAGCGGTGCCACTGAACGTGGCCTTGTGATTCCCAAAACGGAACGTTTCGAATCCTTTGCGGGGCAAGGCATCGGGGGGGTGGTGGCGGGCCGCCGGGTGTTGTTAGGGAACCTAGCTTTACTCACCTTACACGCCATCCGCACCGCGGATTTTACCGCACGCGCCGAAGCCCTGCGCGCGGGCGGCCGCACCGTGTTGTACGTCGCCCTCAATGGGAAGGTCGCGGGTTACGTCGTGGCCGCAGACCCGATCAAGGCTCACGCGCGCGAGGCGCTCGACGCGTTGCGCGCGGACGGCCTGCGCGTGGTGATGCTCACCGGCGACGCCGAGACCTCCGCGCGCGCGGTGGCCGAGGCGCTGGGCATAACCGAAGTGATCGCCGGCGTGTTACCCGATGAAAAAGCCGATGTGATCGCGCGCTTGCAGGCCGAAGGCCGCACGGTCGCCATGGCGGGCGATGGCGTCAACGACGCCCCCGCCCTGGCCCGTGCCGATGCCGGCATCGCCATGGGCACAGGCAGTGATATCGCCTTGGAAAGCGCTGCGGTCACCCTAGTCAAAGGCGATTTGCGCGGCATCGCACGGGCTCGCGCGCTTTCGCGCGCGACCATGGCGAACATCCGTCAAAACTTGTGGTTTGCCTTCGGGTATAACGCGCTCGGCGTCCCATTGGCCGCTGGTGTGCTCTACCCACTCACCGGCTCGCTGCTCAGCCCTATGATCGCCGCTGCCGCCATGAGCTTCAGCTCGGTGTCAGTCATCGGAAATGCGTTGAGACTGCGTCAAGTGAAGCTGGAGGGGTAACGAGTTTGAAGGCTCAATGCTCAATGCTCAATGAGCAAAACCCAAAAAGAGCCAACAATGCCTTTTCGTCGAACATTGTTCATTGAGCATTGAGCATTTTTTTATCCTCTCACCTCTCCACCGGAAATCCCGCGCTTTCCCACCCTGGCATATCGCCTTGCAGTAAGCCGAGGTTTGTGAACCCTTTGCCGGCGAGTGTTTCCGCCGCAATCCCGGAGCGACGGCCACTGCGGCAATACAGCACGACGGCTTGATCTTTATACGTGACGATCTCAGCTGATCGAGCCTCCATTTGATCATACGGTATGTTGATCGCACCCGGCACGTGGCCGGCGGCGAATTCGTCGGCGGTGCGCACATCGACGATCAAGGGCGCCGTGCCGGTTTCAATGTCTTGAGCCAGAGTGGCGGCCTCGACTTTCACAGGAGACGAAGACGCCTGAGCGCCGCCACAGGCGGCGAGCGCGAGCACGCCTAAAATGGTGACGAGGGCGAGAGGCGATGTAAAACGACAGACTGCACGCATGGTGACTCCAAGGCAATGGTTCGGTAAACGTGTGGTAGGAATACTTTGGCAAAATACCCTGTGTGCCACCGCCCGACCGTACCAATAGTCACCCATGCCACCCCCTCGCCCCTGATCAGGCCCTACGCGCACCGGGGAGAGGGTACACCCCCCAAAAAACCTCTGTCAGGGTGTTTGAAAAGGCCCCCACACAGAAAAGGCCCCGGGTCCGGGGGCCTTAAAAGGGCACAAAACGATGAAAATTGGAGCGGACAATCGGACTCGAACCGACGACCATCTGCATGGGAAGCAGAAGCTCTACCAACTGAGCTATGTCCGCGAGGGACGCAAATATAGCGCAAACGAGGCGTGCAGGTAGGACAATGCTCGGCTAAAAGACGAAAAAGACGCGGGATGTTAATTTTATAACCCCTTTTTTCGAAACAGAGACAGAACATCATGCAAACCACCTTCGTAATCATCAAACCCAACGGCGTCCTCGGCGGCCTTGTCGGCGAAATCATCGGCCGTTTTGAAAAAGCCCGCCTCAGCGTGGCTGCTATCCGCCTCGGCGTGATTACGCGCGAACAGGCTGAAGGTTTTTATGCCGAGCACAAAGAGCGCGGCTTCTTCGGCGAACTGGTCGACTTCATGACATCGGGCCCCGTTGTGTTGCTCGCCCTGCGCGGCGAAAAGGCCGTTGAGGCCGTCCGCCACATGAACGGCGCGACCAATCCGGCGAATGCGTTGCCCGGTACCATCCGCTTCGACTTTGCCCCCAACACGGGCGAAAACGTCGTCCATTCGTCCGACTCGGTCGAGAGCGCCGCACGCGAGGTCTCGTACTGGTTTAAGGCCGACGAGCTGACCGAGTACGCGCCCGCGTCACACGTTCTCTAACCAATCGCCACCAAACGCGCCTCGTGATTTATGCGAGGCGCGAAGGGGACATTCTGTGCTGCTTCCCTATCGTGACAGATTCCCCGTTTTAGGCCGGGGGGCGTTCGTCGCCCCTGACGCCACCCTCATCGGCGAGGTCACGCTCGGTGAAGACGCCTCCGTCTTTTTCCAATGCGTACTCCGTGCCGATATCAATGCGATCCACATCGGCGCACGCAGTAACATTCAAGATCACACCACCGTTCATTTGGCCAGCAATGTGCCCACCATCGTCGGTGACGACGTGAACGTAGGCCACCGCTGCATTCTGCACGCGTGCACCATTGGCGATCGCGTGTTGGTGGGGATGGGCAGCATTCTGATGGACAACGTGATCATCGGCGAAGACAGCATTGTCGGCGCCGGCAGCCTGATCCCCAAGGGCAAAACCTTCCCTCCTGGTTCACTGATCGTCGGCAGCCCCGCACGCTTGGTGCGCCCGCTGACGGACGAAGAAAAAGCGTCGATACCGGCGCTCGCGCAGAAGTATTTGGGGGTGAAGGATGAGTACCTCAGGGTGTTGGGGTCCAAAGGGTGAGACCGAAGAGGTAGGGGGTAATGGGTAGGAGGTAGGAGGTCAGCGCAGATCCTTCTCGATAGTCCTCCTGTCAGTACGGTCAATGCGCGAGATATGAAATTTTCCGAGCCTTCTCTCTTTTTTGCGAGCCTACATCATGACTTATAGGATGATTGGTAATGTGTTCCCCCTACCCCTTACCCATTACCTATTACCTCCTACCTCAACCCATTTGCCCACTCTCACCTACCTATCTTCTCACTAACCTCTACCGATTCCGCCACGACCCATGAAAACCTTTGCTAAAAACCTCGCCTTTCTGCTCGCACTGTTTCTTGTGGCGGGGTGGTTCATTAGCACCTATATGGAAGTGAAAGCGTCGACCGAGATTTTCGACGAACCCGAAAAAGTACCCGAGGTCGATGCCGTGATCGTGCCCGGTGCGAGCGTCTATCGCTCGGGCCAATTGTCGCCAGTGCTTGAACGCCGCATGGAGACCGCGCTCGCCCTGGCGTTTGGCCGCCCCGGCATTAAACTCGTTCTGTCGGGGACCAACGTGCCGCAAGGGTATAGCGAAACCAAAGCCATGCGCGATTATGCGGTGGACCGTGGATTTCCCGTAAAGGATGTGCTCACCGACGAAGAAGGCCGCAGCACCTTTCTCACCTTGCTCAACTGCAGTTCGGTATTTGGCCTGAGCCGCGTGGCGCTTGTGAGTCAGGATTATCATCTGCCCCGCGCACTTTACATCGCGCGCCGCTTGGGCATGCAGGGCTACGGTCTGCGCGTGCTGCGTGAAGATGGCGCCTTGCCCGTTGGTGATTCGGGTTGGAACGCGCGCGAATGGTTTAGTCGCGTCAAAGACTTCACCCTCGTGCGGGTTTACCGCTGGTTTCATGCACGCTGAGGCGAAGCGGTCTACGCGGCAACCTCTCACGCAGCCCATCGCCCATGTATAAGCTCGCCTTTCTCATCAATCCCGCATCAGGCGGTGGACTCGGGGGCGACGTTCACAAGCGCCTTGAACCGGTGCTGGAAAGTTTCGGGCTCAAGCGCGACTCCTGGATCGCCGAGATTACCGAAGCGCATCGTCTTGAAGAACAAACCGATCAATTACTGCGCTCGTCGCGTAAGCTGATTGCTGTGGGCGGCGACGGCACCTTAGGCATCGTGCTTGATCGGGTGCGGCGCTTGCGGCCGAATACTGTGATCGGCCTCATTCCGCTCGGCACGGGAAATGACTTGGGCCGCGCGCTAGGCGTCTATCGCGTCTACGACAGCAAAGGTTTGGTCGCGTGCTTGAAACGCTTGCTCATGGCACCAAGCTTGCCGTTCGATTTGTGGGATGCGGGAGAAGGGGCCGCAACCGTGGTCTCCTATTTGAGCGTGGGCATGGATGCGGCGGTGTTGCGCGATTTCGACCGCGCGCGCAAGCGCGGGGTGGTGGTGGGCGGCGCACTGGGCAACAAGGTGTTTTACCTCCGTGCGCTGATTAAACGTGCCGGCCATCGCTTCCCCGCTGGTTCACGGGCCCGCCTTGAGACCGACGACGGTCCGATCGAAATCGACCTTGCGGGTAAGCGTTCCCTACTGGCCGCCAACATCGACTCGTATGCGGCGGGCGCCCACCCGGTGCCGGGCAATTTATTCGATGACGCCCTGCTTGAAATCGTGGTGTTTGACACGCTGTGGCGCTACTTGGCCGTGGTCGCCCTGTCGCGCGTCTTTCCCAACTTTGCCCAGCATGCCGGCCTCACGCGCTATCGTGCCCGGCGTCTCGAACTTTTTGTAGCGGATGATATGCCGGTTCAAATCGACGGTGAAGATTTTACCGGTCGTTTTAAGGGGAAGCCGCTGGTCGTCGCTTTTGCCGCGCGCGTGCGCCTGCTCGACCTGCGCCGTTCGTTCTACGCCCTTTTTTAATCACCTCCTCAAACACCCCGTTGACCAACTTCACCCATGAAGTTGCCCCCCTCACCCCCCTACCTCTGGGTGGGGTGAGGGGTGAGGGTATCAACCTCCCCTACCCCACCCCCATCGCGCTGTCTACATTATCGGTCCCTACACAGGCTTTGTCGTCGAGCCGCCCTCTTTAGGATTTTTATGAACTACCATGATCTGCGTACCTTGATTCCGGCCCTCGCCTTGGTTTTTGCGGTCCAAGGGTACGCCCAGCCGATGAAGCCGGCTCCCAAGCCCGCCTCGGGTGCGGCCAGCAAATCAGCCCCCGGCGCCAAGGCCACACCCGGTGCGAACCCCACCGTGATCACAGTCGGTTCGGTGGCTATTAAAAAAGGCAAGATCGATACCTTGGCCACGTTGATGGCCCGAGCCCGCGGCGCAGACTTCGCGTCCTTGCCGCCCGAACAGGCCACCATGCTGCGCCGCATGGTGGCGACCAACCTCATCGGGCAAGAACTCGTCGAGTTGGAAGCTAAAGCCAAAGGCATCGTGATTACCCCCGCCGAGATCGACTCCGGCGTTCGCATTCTCAAATCGCAGTTCCCCGATGCAGCGACTTGGCAACGCGCGCTCAAACAGAGCGGCGATACCGAGGCTCAGGTGCGCGCCAAAGTCGCCCGCCAGTTACGCTCTGATAAAATCCTCGTGGCGAATATCGATCAACCCAAAGTCCCCAGTGAGGCGGACCTGCGGGCCTTTTGGGAGAAGAACAAGAAAGAATTCCCGATTCACGATTCATTAAGAGCTCTTCAAATTCTGATTAAAGCCGATGCCAAGCTCACGGGTGATGCCGCCGCGGACAAAAAACGCCGCCTTGAGACTCTGCGCCGTAATTTATTGGTGGACAGTGGCGAAACCCCAGAGCTAATCCGCAGTTTTATGGGTGAAGCCGCCCGGGTTGGCGAAGGCCCGGAGGCTAAAATCGGTGGGGATCTCGAACGCTTCCACCCCGATGACTTCCATCCCGATTTCAAAAACAACGTCATCAACCTGCGAGTCGGGCAGATGTCTCAGGTCTTTAGAACCCCTTTAGGCTTCCACTTAGTGCTTTTGGTGGAAAAGTATGACGGCAAGTTCGAGAGTTACCGTTTGCAGAGCCTCCAGAACGTCATG
>JBIIWL010000296.1:0-2739 GCA_044338885.1 Fibrobacteria bacterium | reverse complement strand
CGCCTTTTTTGTTGTAAGTCCTCACCCCCGGCCCCTCTCCAACTTGTTAGAGAGGGGCCGGGGGTGAGGACTTATGACTTAGCATGTCAGAGGATATAAGTGAGGATTAAGGCCTACGAAGTAGATTTACAACATGTCCTCCCCTCGCTTCTACCCGCTTGAGATTGACCTTCGCGACCAGCCTGTTCTGATGGTTGGCGGCGGCTCTGTGGCCGCACGCAAGCTGCCTGAACTGCTGTCCTGTGGTGCCCGCGTCACCCTGGTGACGCCAGACCTTGCGGAGGCGACACGGCGTCTGGTCCCCGGTCTTACGCTCGTTTCTCGCGTCTTTGAGGCAGACGATGTCCAAGGGCAAAAGCTGGTGTTCGCCTGCACCGACGTGACCGAGGTGAACACCGCAGTGGCCGAAGCCAGCCGCGCGCACGGTATCCCCTGCAACCGTGCCGACCGCGCGAAGGAGGGCACCTTCATCGTGCCCGGTGTGGTGCGGCGCGGCGGGGTCACCGTCTCGGTGAGCACCTCGGGCCAGGTGCCCGCGCTCACGCGGCACCTCAAGCGCAAGCTATCGTCGGTGCTGGGTGACGAATGGGGTGAACTCGCCGAAATTCTCGCCGTAGTGCGCGAGCGCCAAGGTTTTAAAGGGCCCAGCGATGCGTGGCCGTTCGAGGCCTTGGCCGCGCAGGTGCGCGATCACGGGGTAGACGCCGCACGCGCGATGGCGGATTCGATTGCGGCAGGGATGACGCAGGCATCATCCACACGGGACGAATCCGCGATCGCGCAACCGGTATTGCTGGTGGGCGCAGGGCCCGGCGATCCGTCGCTCTTGACCATGGGTGCGGTCGAGGCTTTGCGGCATGCCGAGGTTGTGCTGTACGACCGGTTGGCCTCACAGGCCGTACTCGAAATGGTTCCCGAAGATTGCATCCGCGTACCGGTGGAAAAACGCGGGCACTTCGAATCGCTGCGGCAAGATCGCATCAATGCGATTCTTGTGGAACACGCCCGCACGGGCAAGCGCGTGGTACGCCTTAAAGGTGGAGATCCCTTTGTATTCGGGCGTGGGTATGAAGAGGCCCTCGCGCTTGAAGCCGAAGGCCTCCCTTGGCGCGTATTGCCGGGCGTTTCCTCCTCGATCGCTGTGCCCGCCTTGGCGGGCATTCCCCTCACCCACCGTGGCACCGCACGCTCTTTCGCTGTGGCTTCAGGCGTCGCCGGTCACGATGTGAACCAAGACTTCCCCAAGGCTGACACGCTCGTTTTGCTGATGTCCTTGTTCCGACTTGAAGAGATCGTTCCGATTCTCCTCAGCAAAGGTTATTCGCCTGACACCCCCGCGGCGGCCATTCAAGACGGCTCGATGCCGGAGCAGCGCGTACTGCGCGCCACGTTGGCCACGCTGCGCGAAGAGACCGCCAAGGCAGGCTTTGATTCGCCCACGCTTGTGGTGATTGGCGACGTGGTGGGTTTGCGGGGAAACACGTCTGGGTAAGGGCGAGCAATTGCTCGCCCCTACAGCACCCACCACGAACCCATCGCGTCGCAAAATCGGGGTTTCCCGAACCCTGAACCCGAACCCTGCTATCTTTCCCCTTCATGTCCCGTTTCTACGTCACCACGCCCATCTATTACGTCAACGACGTGCCGCACATCGGGCATGCCTACACCACCATTCTGGCCGATGTGCTTGTGCGGTACAAGCAACTGTTCGGGCAGGAGACGTACTTCCTTACGGGAACGGATGAACACGGGCAAAAGGTTCAGCAGGCGGCGGCAAAGCGCGGCATAGACCCGAACAACACCGAGGCCCTTCGTGAATACTGTGACGGCTATGCCGCGCGGTTTAAAGAAGCCTGGGCGGGTTTAAACATCGGGTACGATCGATTCATCCGGACGACAGAAACCGCGCACGTGAACTTTGTGCGCGCGCAATTCACCAAACTTCAAAACGCCGGGTTCATTTACACGCAAGAGTATGCCGGGTGGTATTCCACAACCGAAGAACGCTTCTTCGGTGAAGACGAGCTTGTAGACGGCAAGGACCCCATCAGCGGCCGCGCCGTCGAGTGGATCACCGAGAAGAACTACTTCTTCAAAATGTCGGCGTTCAAGCAGCGCTTGATCGACCACATCGAATCCAACCCCGGGTTCATTGCGCCTGAGTTCCGCAAAAACGAAGTGCTCGGGTTTCTACGTCAAGATTTGAACGACCTCTGCGTCAGCCGTCCCAAGTCGCGCCTCGCGTGGGGCGTTTCGCTCCCGTTCGACGAAGACTATGTCTCCTACGTGTGGGTCGACGCGCTTCTCAATTACGTGACCGCGACCACACTGGGCAGCCCGAACGACCCGAAGGCCCCTGAATGGCCGGTGAGTCTGCACCTGATCGGTAAGGACATTCTCACCACCCACGCCGTGTACTTCACGACGATTTTAATGGCCCTCGACTTGCCATTACCCCAGCAGATCTTGGCGCACGGCTGGTGGTTGATCGACAACGCGCGCATGAGCAAAACCACGGGTAACGTGGTGAGTCCTTTAGCGATGAAAGACAAGTTCGGCGCGGATGCCTTCCGCTTCTTCCTCATCCGCGCCATGGTGGTGGGGCAAGACGCCTCCTTCACCGAAGAGGTGTTCATCAACACCATCAATTCAGATTTGGCGAATGATGTGGGCAACGGCTTAAGTCGTGTGTTAAAACTGGGTGAAGGTGTAGGGGGTGTTTTGACCGCCGGGGTTTCG
>JBIIWL010000294.1:0-2748 GCA_044338885.1 Fibrobacteria bacterium | reverse complement strand
TTGAGCATTGAGCATTGAGCATTGAGCATTGAGCATTGAGCATTGAGCATTGAGCATTGAGCATTCCCTTCACTCCCGTTCCACCCTGATCACCGCCGGCTTACCCTGCAAGCGGGTGAAAACCAACGTCGTCGCGTTCGGGCCCTTGGGCTTGAGCTTTTTGCGCCACTCCTCGGGTACGATATCGAGCCCCCGCTTTTTGATCTCGAGTGTTCCCACCTCCGCGCTCACGAGTTCGGCGCGCAAGGCGCGTTCGTCGACCGGCAGGATTTTGACCACGCGGTAGCGTTTTAAAAGCGGAGAGTCGACAGGTTCTGAACCGGCAAGGTAAGCCGTGCGTGCATCCAATTGCCACAGTCCGTGGCGCGCAGCCACAATGCCGAATAAATGCGAACGCACCACGCTTTTAACCGGTTCGTAAAACCACGCGCCAGGTTCTTGCACGTTGCCGAAACTGTCTTCGCGATCGGCGAGCGTGGCTTCAACAACCTCACCCACCGGAAGCTCAACAGCGCGGATCCACCCCCGGCGGCCGAAGTCGCCCGTGCGCACGGTCAGCTCAAGGCATTCATCACGCAGCCCGATGTACTCGCATTCTTCCTCGGCGAGTTCCTCGGGCAAACGCGTACCGGGCCCAAGTTTTAACACGGCGTTGCGGAACTTGCGGGTCAGCGCGGTGAGCGCCTCCCACCCGGGTTCGGGTTCGGTATCAAAATCGCGGTCTTTGTGGGTGTCGGCGAGCGCGCGCCGCGCCGGGTCTAAAAAGATGCCGTCGAGCACTCCGGCGCGGGCCTCAAAGCGCGTCACATCGGCCAAGACCACACTGGAGGGCGCAAAGGGCCGATGCACCGTCACGTTGTGACGGTAGGCGCGCAGCGCCTCGGCGTCGCGATCGACCCCGAACACCGTGATCGACGCCGGTAGAGGCAGAGAGTCACCACCGGGGCCACAACAAAGGTCTGCAATCGTCCGCACGCCATCGGGCAAACGTGAGGCCTTATAGCGTGCGATCTCATCGGTGGTCATTTGTTGCAGGCCGAGCGGCGTGAACAACATTGCGGCCGCACGCGGTTGTTTACGGATTCCGCGTACCCTTAAACCTCGTTGCTCCAGCAGCGCGGTGCGCTGCCACACCGGGAGGGCGCGCATCCAGTCGGTTGAGGACAAGGCAAGGTCATCGCGCCCGTCTTTCATGACGCGAAGCAGGGTGGCAGCTCCCTCGGGAGTGCTGAGATACGCTAACTTTGGAAGCATGATTCTGGGAGTAGGCACGGACATCGTGCAGATGGCAAGGATAAGAAAGTTGCGGCCCGCAGCCGTGAGTCGAATTCTCACGCCCGCCGAAGAAGCGTATTGCCGTAAACACGCCGCCGCCGATGAGCGCATTGCCGGGCGATTCGCCGCCAAAGAGGCCATCCTCAAAGCATTGGGGACGGGACTTGGCGGCGGCGTCAGCTGGCGCCAGATCGAAGTATTACCCGATACACTCGGGGCGCCACACGCACAATTCAGTGGGGCGCTCGCCCGCAAAATGAAAGCCCTCGCGGGGCCGGGCAACGCAACTCGTTGTCACCTCTCGATTTCGCATCAAGGCGACTACGCGGTGGCCTTCGTCGTACTTGAGGTCGCGCCTCGAGTGCCACAATGAAACGACGCGACACACCCGGTTCTCCCATCACCCCCCAAAAACAACCGTTGTGCGCGTTTAAAAAAAGTTTCTTGACACAGGCACGGCGCCGTTATAGACTTCCTTTAGGGACTCTCACTTACCCACAGGGAGATTAACGTGAAGCCGATTCAAATTCAATGCCCGCATTGTCGCGAGACCAGTGAATTGCTGTTGGAATCGGAAGCTCGCATGATCGTGATGACATGCCCCGCATGTAGCACGGCCATGATGTATTACTACGGTAAAACTTTCGTGATCGATTCAGGCGAAATGGAAAAGATCAAGGGCAGCCGCCACATGACCACCGTTCAAGGTGTGGTCCGTGGCCCAGGTGCCAAAGAAGCCGGCGATCATCCGGCCGTCGTGCGTCAGCAAGATGCCCATCCCGCCCACCAGGCGGGAGCGGCTATTCGCGAGCGCCCTTTCGGCCAAGACGACATCACCAACCTGAAAATCGAACTCGCCCTCGCGAAGGACGTGAACGACTTTATTCAGGGGATGTAAGCACCACCAAGGTTCTGGGGGTTAGGTTCATAGGGGCCTCACCGCTCAGGTGGTGTTTATTTGGGTGCGTGGTTAGGGCCGCAACACTCCTCTCCCCTCCCCTCTCCAACTTCGCTTGCGCGTTGGAGAGGGGAGGGGGTCAGGGGGTGGGGTGAGGATTTAATGCAGAAACCTAGGTTTCAATCCCTTTGGGAATTTCTACAATTCCCACCTCTGGCGACATACCCAAGTGGTAAGGGAGAGCTCTGCAAAAGCTTTATTCAGCGGTTCGAATCCGCTTGTCGCCTCCAACTTTAGAAGCTGTCCGCGTTCAGCAGTCAGCCATCAGATAAATACAGAAAAACCGGTCAGCGATCAGCACTCACTCTGAATCATCTTGGTTCAGAGTTTTTTTTCGTCTAGCCTGAAACATTATTCGCTGTAGGGGCGGTTCTGTTCCTGACAGCTGGTGGCTGACCGCTGACAGCTCTAAAACGCTTGCGCCAGATCGAAGATCCAGCGCGATACGCTCGCATCTTCCGGGTCGCGGGCATAATCCACCCGCAGATTGAAAAGCGATAAGAGCCCATACCGAA
>JBIIWL010000295.1:0-2748 GCA_044338885.1 Fibrobacteria bacterium | reverse complement strand
TCACGAGAATATCCTTCGAAACCTGACCCAAAAATCAGCGTGAGCTGACTTCATTGTTTACTGATTACTGCCCACTGCTTACTGTTTACTTTCTTCTCGCGACCTTCTTCTACCTTACCCCCTATGTCTTCCCTTCCGACTTCCGACGTCCGACTTCCGACTCTCACCTCCTGCCATTTCTCCGGGCTTGCCGGCGGAGGCATGAGCGCATTGGCGTGGTATCTGCGATTAGGCGGCCAGTCGGTCTCGGGATCTGATCGTTCGTTTGACCGCAATGACCCCGCCGTGGCGCAAACACGTGCGGCGATGGAACAGGCGGGCATCCTCATCACGCCACAAGACGGCTCTGGTGTGACCGCTCAAACAAGCGCGCTGATTGTGTCGACCGCGATCGAAGGGGGCAGCCCCGAGATCACGCGCGCGCAATCCCTCGGTGTACCGGTGTTACACCGCTCCGAACTTTTAGCGCAACTTGCGGCGGCGCGCAAGACCATCGCCGTCGCCGGCACCTCAGGTAAATCGACGGTGACGGGCATGATCTACCACGTGCTTGAAGCCGGAGGGCTTTCTCCCTCGCTCATCACGGGCGCGAATCTCCCCTCCCTCACCAAGCGTGGCTTGCCGGGCAACGGCACGGCGGGTGCGGCGCAAGACCCGCTGAAGCCGACGGAACCGGGCTGGCTCGTGATTGAGGCCGACGAATCCGATGGCAGCTTGGTACGCTATCATCCCGAAGTCGCGGTGTTGCTCAACATTGAGAAAGACCACCAAGAAGTCTCAGAACTGATGCCTTTGTTCCGCACGTTTCGTGGGCAATCCAAACGCGCCGTGATCAACCAAACCGATCTGCGCTGTCTCTCTCTGAAAAAATTGGGGGATTCATTCTTTGATGGCCGTTCTGCGGGTGGGGTGGCTGTGGGTGACCCGGTGTTTGGCGAGTGGTCCACCTCGTTTCGGTATGACGGGGTCGATTGTGTGGTGCCCGTTCCGGGGCAGCACAACCTCGAGAACGCCCTGGCGGCCATCGCCACAGGGCGCATGCTCGGCGTGAGCACGGCGGACTGTGCGCGGGGCTTAGCCGCCTTTGAAGGCGTGGAGCGCCGCTACATTCGCGTCGGCGAGACGCGGGGCATCACCGTGGTCGATGACTTCGCCCACAACCCGGCCAAGGTGCGCGCTGCGCTGGAGACCGCGAAGGGTAAGGCCCTCGGGCTCCACCGCCGGGTTCTGGCCGTGTTCCACCCCCATGGCTTTGCCCCGATGAAGCTTGTGGGCCGCGACATCATGGAGGAAGCGGCCAAGGTGCTCGGGCCTGACGACCTGCTCTATCTGCCTGACATCTATTACGCGGGCGGTACGGCCGACCAGAGTATTTCGTCAGCGGATTTGGTGTCGCACCTTAATGCGATCACCGGGCGTGCAGTGGGCGTGCATTTAAAGACGAAGGATGAGGTGATTGCGTCGATCGCCCAGGCCGCACGGGCCGGTGATGCGGTGATCTCCATGGGCGCGCGCGACCCCTCGTTAGGTGACTTTGCGGTGCGATTATTCGCCGCACTGGAGACACCAGGGGCTTAAAACCGCCTCCCTCAGGCCGCCACACCCTACCCGCGGGCCGCGCGCGAGGGCCCAAAAGGCGCAGCGGGCCGCCTTCACCCCCAAATTCCCTTCTTTTTGAGAAAACTTGACGCAACTCCTTGACAAAGACCGACTTGGTAATGAGATTTACACCTCCCTTTTTTGACTTTCGAGGTACCGATGCCCTGTGGAAAAAAGCGTAAACGGGCGAAGATGGCGACTCACAAGCGCAAGAAGCGCCGTCGCCGTAATCGTCATAAGAAAAAAGTTTCTTAATCCATAGCGGCTCGGCCGCATCGTACCGTCCGACACGCCCCGTCTTTCGCTTTGCTGAAGGTGCGGCTGTCACACGAAAGAGACTCCCTCCGGGGGGTCTTTTTTCGTTTGGGGGGAAGGAGCGGTCAGCATTCAGCAGTCAGCCGTCAGCCACACAAACACCTGAGGCGTCGTCGCTGTATTCCTGATCGCTCAACGCTGAGGGCTGACAGCTCGCTGATGGCACGCGCGCATTTGAATGGTCTGGCTCCTTGCGCAATCTGACGCAGAGGCGTGATGTGCAAAGCGCACGACTCTAGGCGCACAAACTTTTCCGCATTGATCACCACTTAGGCGTGCCGTCAGTAGTCAACCAACTTCTATTTTCTCCCCCATGTCCACCGTCGAAATTCGCCGCGCGACGGTTAAAACCGTGACGTTCCATAACCCCGATAATGGTTGGTCGGTGGTGAAGTTTTTGAAGCCGGGCGAGGTGATGCCGTTTACCGCCGTGGGCACGATGCCCCGCGTGACGCCGGGTGAATCGGTCGAACTCACCGGTACGTGGATCAAGCACGAGACCTTCGGCGATCAATTCAGCGTGGCCACCTGCAAGCCCGTGGCCCCCGAAGGGCGCGAGGCGGTGGAGCGCTATTTGGGGGGCGGCGCGATCAAAGGCATCGGGCCGGTGCTCGCGAAAAAATTGGTCGACGCATTCGGCGAAGACACCTTCGATGTGCTCGACAATGAGCCCGATCGATTGGATAGGATTGCGGCGTTGCGCGGTGCGCGCAAGCAGAAGATTCTGCAAGCCTGGAACGAGAGCAAAGCCGGGCGCGAGGTGATGTTCTTTTTACAGGCGCATCAATTGAGTTTGGGTCTGAGCCATCGGTTGATCAAACATTACGGGGCGAA
>JBIIWL010000293.1:0-2751 GCA_044338885.1 Fibrobacteria bacterium | reverse complement strand
TTCGACTTCGATTCGTACAGCACGCCGTTGGAGTTGGCGATCAGCGAAAACCCACCGCCGCGCGACACGCCCAGGTAGGGCACGTTTTCAATACGCGCGTCACCGGCTTTCGCGAGGTCTTCAAGCTTAAGGCCGAGCGCCTTCATTTCCTCAAGCGTCACATCTTCAAGTGCCGGGTTAAACGATTGCAAATCGATGTCAGGGAGTTTCGCAGAGTGGGGGAGTGTGATGTCAACCGGGTCGGTGAGCAGCGCGTGGCTCCACGCATCGTCCACCGTGCGGGTGAGGGCCTCAGGCGTGAGGCGTTCGGTGAACGCAAACCCGGGGCGCCCGTCCTTAAACAACCGAATGCCGATGCCGCGCGAGCTCGAGATCTCGGTGCTCTTGACCTTGCCTTCAAACAACTCGAGTCCCAGACTCTCGCTTTCCCCCGCGACCGCGTCATACGCGTCCGCGCCTTTCGCCTTCGCCGCAGCGAACAAAAGATCAATGGCTTGTTGAGGAGAGAGGGAGGAGGACATAGTGGGAGGCCTTAAGGGGAAATGCTCAATGAGCAATGCTCAGGGTAGCATGTCTTTGGGAATGGAGAATGTGGCTAGAGAGGATTCGTCGCACTTCGCGTCGGCACGTCTGTGTTTTGTTCATTGTTCATTGAGCATTGCTCATTCGCTTACCGTCCCCCCACAAGGATGCTGTCCACCCGCAACGTGGGTTGGCCCACGGTCACCGGCACGCTGCCTGAGCTGGCGCCGCACATGCCGGCGGCCAGTTCGAGGTCGTTCGCGACCATCGAAATCAGCGGGAGAATCTCCGCGCCCTTGCCAATCAGCGTGGCGCCGCGCACGGGCTCGGCGATCTTACCGCCGCGGATGATATAGCCCTCTTCCACCGCAAAGTTGAACTCGCCGGTGGCGGGGTTCACCGAACCGCCGCCGAGTTTTTTGGCATAGAGGCCGTCGTCGACGCTGGCGAGCACGGCCTCCGGCGAGTGCGGCCCGGCGGCGATGTAGGTGTTGCGCATGCGCGATACCGGCGCATACTGGTAGCTCTCGCGCCGCGCGCTGCCCGACAGGTCCACCCCGGTTTCGCTCGCGCCCACGCGATCGCTCATGTAGGTTTTGAGCACGCCGTTTTCGATCAGCGTGGTCTTTTGCGGCGCGCGGCCCTCATCGTCGACGCCGATGGAGCCCCATGAGTTTTCAATCGTGCCATCGTCGATCGCGGTCACCGCGCTGTGCGCGATCTGTTCGCCGAGCTTGCCCGCAAAGGCGGAGGCCTTGCGGCGCACGCCTTCGGTCTCCAGCAAGTGGCCGCAGGCTTCGTGAAAGATCACCCCACCAAAGCCATTGCCCATCACGACGGGCATCTTGCCGCCTTTCACGTAGCCGGCGCCGAGCATGCGCACCGCGCGCTCTGACGCATCGCGCGCATGTTGTTCGACATTGAGGCCTTCAAAAAATTCAAAGCCGCGTTGCGAGCCCGGTGATTCACCGGCGGTAAAAATCTCTCCGCCTTCGCCCACG
Organism: Fibrobacteria bacterium; assembly: GCA_044338885.1. Taxonomy (GTDB): domain Bacteria; phylum Fibrobacterota; class Fibrobacteria; order UBA11236; family UBA11236; genus UBA11236. The sequence goes on along the minus strand of JBIIWL010000293.1, from coordinate 1,228 downwards.
GTCACATTCACATAAAAGCGGCTGCGCGTGCGCGTATCGGTGGTCCACAACCCGTCGCTATTGGCGATGAGAATATCCGACACCGTATCGGCGGCGCGGACCTGAACTTGCGTCACGCGATCGGAGAACCGGCGCGCGGCGTCATCGGCGCGGCGCAGCAAGTCGAGTTTGTTGTCCTGCCCGACCTTGCGCGGGTCCAAAACAATGTGATGCTTCAACGCACCCGGTGTCCCCCTCAACACCGGCAGGCGGCTGTCGATATCGGTCGGCAACGCCTGCCCTCCACCCCCCGCTCGCCCCAGCGTTAAAGCTTCGATCAGTTTGATCAAATGCGCTTCATCGTCTTTACTGGTATGGGCGTAGAGCACCTCGGTGCCGAACAAAAGGCGCAGGCCAATGCCGTAGTCGGTACCGGCAGATGCGGATTCGACCTTGCGGTCCTTGAATGAGACGCCCGCGTGACGGGTCTCTTCTTCGAAAATTTCCACGAAGTCGGCGCCGCGGTCACGGCCTGCCTGCAATATGCGCTGAGCTTTAGTCTGGTCCATAGGAGGAAGATAGCAGGGGAGAGGGCCAAAGTCAGGGGATTCGGGCGGCCTTTGCCGAGCGAGCGGTGCAAATTGAGACGATCGTCGTAAAAATTTAAGGAAGGCGCACGCGAGGGGCGATCATATCGAGTGTCTCTAGGGGATTTTGGGGGTAGGGCACACCGCCGCGCCTCTTGGGGACTCTCCTGAGGTCGCGTTCGGGTGCGACGGTGTGGGTGTTCTGTGAGGCCTTTGGGTTTCGGGTGAGTTGAAGACCGTGACTGGGGTGATCTCCGACCGCACAGACCGGGCCGTTGGGGGTAGGTTGAGGCCTGCCAACCTTCTCCAACAACGCGCACTTCGCGACACCTGTGTTGACACTTACAGACAAACCTTTGTTTTCAGGAGAATCAAAAAGTGCGTGCGCGCAATTTCTCGCGATTCCTGTCATTTACTCAGGGTTATGAGGCTAGTTTCAATTGGTTCAGGAATTGCTCAACCAGATGGTGGAGAGAGACAGAAAGAAGGCGCCATGCGGTTGGATTCCTATGACCCCGGTGGGTTCTACGACGAGATGTTCTCGGCTGTGGGATTTCCAAGGGCTCGGGCGAAGGTACTTGTCGATAACCTCAGGGCTTTGCCCGAAGGTGAGTTGGCCCTGCGGCAAGCCGCCGCCGAGAAAGCCTTGTTCGACCTTGGTA
>JBIIWL010000049.1:0-9842 GCA_044338885.1 Fibrobacteria bacterium | reverse complement strand
CCGAAAAAAGACAAGTAATTATGTGCGGGGGTGGGAATTTCGGGCCTTCTGGTAGTTGATTGACACGGGGGGTGGGGCCCGAAGGGCATAAAGTCGAAACGTGAATCGGGTGGAAACGGACGCTGCAGTCCGCCTCACAGCCCTTCTTTTGGCGACGTGACGATTTTGATATCAACCAAAAATCAAAATGAATTCAAGTACGCGTGCAACGCATCAAGTTCCTCCGCCGAATGCGGCAAGCGTTGCATCAACTTAGTCGACCGTTTGGGCGAGTAGCCCGCAGGGTATTCCCCACGGTTGAGCTTACCATCCAACAGCTCACGTGAAGAACCCGCCAGGGCCGGGCCCAAGGCACCCGCCTGCGTAGGGTCAGCAGGGTTGTGACACGACGCGCAGCGGAGTGAGTACAGCGTGCGCCCCTTGTCGGCCAAGGCCTTGGCGGGGTCGGCGTTGGGTTCGTCCTTTTTACAGGCGCCTAACCCCAGTGATAATACGGCCACAAAGACGAAAGCCGCCCCCCGAAGGGGAGCGGCCTTGTCCTGAAAACGCGTCCATGCGGATTTCATGATCGAACCTCGAAGATTAAAGCAAAACCTCAAGCAGAACGTACAACACCACGGTGAGCAAAACGCCCATGTGAATCACGCCTTTGACCTTTTCGATCGGCTTGGTGGTCGGGCCGTTGGTCGCCTTCAGCGCGTTGATTTCGAGCAACGCGAGGATCGCGATCAAAATCACATACCACGTTGTGAGCCCACCGGCATTCACCGGAATCGGTAAGTGGCTGGCAGCGCCCATCAAGAACAGCAGCGGAATCGACAACAGCGTATTGGTACGTGACGCCAAGAACGCACGGCGGGCAACGGCCGGCGCGTTTTCAACCGCAGGGCCGCCTTGGGCTGCGGCAATCATCAACTTTTGGCGAGGCCAAATGATGAACCACACGTTAAACCACATGAGTGAGCCCATGAGAGCGCCCGTCATAATGGTCACGCCCCACGAGGTCGCGAGCAATTCGGCGCCGCCCGGGACGCTCATGCGCAAGCCGATGATGGCCCAGCCCGTGAGGAAGGTCAGCATCGCGCCCCAGCGGAAGTACCACAGAGTGCGCGGGGCCAGTTTGCCGTTCACAGCGGTTTTAACCGATGCGTCGACCTCGTTCATGAAGGCGCCTTGAGAGAAGTTGAAATACCACAGCATGCCGATCCACGACACGCCGCCGAGGAAGTGACCCCAACGCAGCAAAAATTCAACACCCGTTTTACTAAAAAGCACCCATTCCATAATCGACTCCTTGGTGGAAAAATCTCCCGTGCTGCCAAATTTAGAACATTCTCGCGAATGTTTACCGATTTGGTGGGGGTTTAGGAGAGGAAGGAAACCGGAAAGATGAAACCTGAAAGGGAGGGCTGATTGGGTGGATGAATCGCAAAGATTGATCTGAAGGCACTTCATTCCCTCCTTGCGGCTGTTCTTTCATGTTTCTGGTTTCCGGTTTATTGCCCGGGGTGCCCACCCTCTCCCATCACCCCACTATGTGCGCCCCCCCCCCACCTTTGTACCCTCATTGAATACACCACGAAAAACCCAAAGAGCCCCGGAGGCCCCATGACCCACCACCTGAACCCTCTGCCCTACGCCCACGATGCCTTAGAACCGCATTACGATACCGAGACCCTCAAAATCCACCATGGTAAACACCACCAAGCCTATGTCGATCACCTCAACAAATTGCTGGCCGATCAACCGGCGCTGGCTGCCAAAAGTCTCGAAGCATTGTTGACCAGTCTGAATGCTGTGCCCGCAGCAATCCGTCAGAAGGTGACCAACAACGCCGGCGGCGTGTGGAACCATGATTTCTTTTGGGCGGGCATGGGCCCTGGCAAAGAGGAACGGCCTCAAGGTGACCTGGCGCGTTTACTCGACGGAGCCTTCGGCGATTTCGACACCTTCAAGGCCAAATTCAAAGAGTCGGCCCTCGCGCAGTTTGGATCCGGGTGGACATGGCTGATTCTCGCCGATGATGGCGATCTCGAAATTGAGAATACGTCGAATCAAGAGTGCCCGATCAGCCGTGGCCGCACACCGCTGCTCACGCTCGATGTCTGGGAACACGCCTACTACCTCAAGTTCCAAAACCGCCGCGCCGATTGGATCGACACGTGGTGGAACATTGTGGATTGGGATGCAGTGGCCGCGCGGTTGTAAGCTGGCGGGCCCTAAACGTGAAGGGCGACCAGTAGGTCGCCCCTACAAAACGGCGTTGTACGGGCGAGCTCATGCTCGCCCTTTTGGTCGCGCTTACAACGCCGTTTTGCGCGCCAGCTTCCAACCTAAAATTTTGTCCAGCATCGCGTGGGAGATCAACCGACTGATGACGAAAAACTTTTTCGCATCGGCGCCCACTGCGATGCGCACCGGCGCGCGTGGGTTTTCAATCGTCTCCACAATCACGCGCGCCACGCCCGCGCCGTCGATGACGCGTGGGTCGCGATCGCGCCGGTAGTCCGAAAACGGGGCAAGGCGTGGTGTATAAACCGACTCCGCCGGCGCGACGGGCTCTAGACGCGCATGAAAGGCGCTGCGCACCCAACCGGGTTCGAGCAAATGCACGCGAATGCCATACGGCTTCACCTCGTGGCGCAGCGCCAAGGTAAAGCCCGACAGCGCGGACTTACTCGCACAATATTGGGCTTTAAAGGGGAACTGCAACGAGTGGACGATGGACCCGATCTGAACCACCACACCACCGCCGCGCGCGCGCATCGCCGGTAGGCACAAACGCGTGAGTTCCACCGCCGAGAAATAATTGACTTCGAACAAGCGGCGCGCGGCGTCAAGCCCCGTGTCCTCCACCGCCCCCAACTCGCCCATTCCCGCATTGTTGATCAGAATATCGATGGATCCGAGGATCGCCAGCGCTTCGGCGAAACCATGCGCCACGGACTGCGGATCGCTTTGATCCATGGCGATCAAACGGAACCCCGCATCCAACACGCCGGCCGGATTACGGCACGTGCCGACCACCTGATAGCCGCGCGCAGTCAACAGGCGACCCGTCGCTAAGCCGATTCCAGAAGATGCGCCGGTGAGGAAAACGTTGAGGGCCATAGGAGCTTTCAGCTGTCAGCACTCAGCCGTCAGCATAAAAAAGAACGAAGGGTGTTTTAAAGAATCGGAAGAAGAACCAGAATCAAGTTTAGAGCTGAAAGCTCAATGCTGACGGCTGACGGCTCAATCGTTCCCACTCACAAACGGGAGCAATTTTTCCTTCGACTCGCGGGAGCGGAGGAGCTTGCGCAGCGAACGGTTTTTGATTTGGCGCACGCGTTCGCGGGTGAGCTTAAGTTCGCGGCCGATTTCGTCGAGCGTAAATTCGCGCGCATAGTTGATACCGTAATACATACGCAGCACCTTCTCTTCGCGTTCGGACATTTGCCCGAGCACCGAATCGAGTGAACGCGAGAGTTCGGCCTTCTCGGCATCAACTTCTTGGCCGCCATCGCTGCCGAGCACATCAAGCAGCGTGGTGACGGGATCGCGCCCATCGCCTTCGCCGCCCACGGGGGCATTGAGCGATACGTCCGCGATCTTTTCCATGATCTCGGCGATTTCTTTTTCGTGGGTCTCGAATTCGGGCAGCGAAACGGTCTTTTCGTAGTTGCCACCGTTTTGCAGCAGCGCGCGCTTGAACCGATTGACCAGCGCCAATTTATTGGGCGGAATGCGCACCGCACCGACCTGCTCAAACAAGGCTTTTTGAATCGATTGGCGGATCCACCAAACGGCGTACGAGATGAACTTCACATCGCGTCCGGGATCGTAGCGCTTCGCGGCTTTGTAAAGCCCGAGGTTGCCTTCGTTGATCAGTTCGAGCAGCGAGAGACCTTTACCCTGGTAACGGCGCGCGATAGAGACCACAAAGCGCAGGTTGCCCAAGATCAGAGGATTGAGCGCCGTCTGGTCTCCGCGTTTGACACGATGCACCAAGTCCTTCTCCTCTTCGGGAGTCAGGACGCGGTAGCGATACAAATCGCGAAAATAAAGTTGCTCGTTTAAATCAACCATACGGCAGGCGTCGCGTCGCGCGACACCCCTCTCCCTCAGCGGAAATCTACACTCCGGCTTCGATATGAAACAAGGTGAGGCGAGATGTGATTTCCCGACCTGCGAAGTTCACGAAAATTCACGGTTTTAACGCAAACAATGTTACCCAACGCCGGGCGAAGCGACGGCTTCGGTCACCTTGGGGTCGAGACGGCGCAAATAATCATATCCGTAGATACCCGTACTATGGCCATCGCTCCACGCGACCCCCATCGCGTAACGGCCCACCGAAAAAATGCGGATCGGGCGCACGGTATCGGGAACTTGCGCGGGGCGTAGTGTGCGCTCGCCCGTCCATTCGTTCACACACGCGGCGCACGGGCACGCGAGGCGGAGGTCGCGCACATCGTATTCGGAACGACGACCGTCGTTCCAGCTGATCAAAAGCGTACGATCGCCGAGGCGATGCAGTGAGGCGGGGACGATCATGGTTCTGGGACCTCCTCCCACTTGAGATCAAAAGAGCCCATCAAGCCCGCTTGTGCGGCCGAGAGGATCGACAGCGACGAGGCGACAGCGCCCGCGAGGGCCTTATAGGCCAGTGCCGCGGGCGAGCCCGGGCGGCGCTCGACAATGGGCGTCCCCGAATCGCCGCCTTCGGCGACCTCCGGCTCAAGCGGAATTTCGCCCAGGAACGGCACGCCGAGCGATTCGGCGATGCGCCGGCCGCCGCCGCGGCGGAAGATGTAATGCTTCTTGGTGCATTCATCGCAGATGAAATAGCTCATGTTCTCGACGATGCCGAGTACGGGCACGTTCACGCTCTGGAACATGCGTAAACCTTTTTTCGCATCGAGCACGCTCACGTCTTGCGGCGTGGTGATGATCACGGCGCCCGAGAGCGGCGCGTTCTGCGTGAGCGTAAGCTGCACATCTCCCGTGCCTGGTGGCATGTCGATGAGCAAATAATCGAGCTCGCCCCAAACCACGTTGTGCACAAAGTTCTGAATCATTTGCGACACCATAGGGCCGCGCCACACCACACCTTTTTCGCCCTCGTCAAACATCGCCATCGAGACGACCTTGAGGCTGCGCGAGGTGACGGGTACCAGCTTTTTCTCGGCGTTGATCTCGGGCGCCGCGATGATGCCGAACATGAGGCTCATCGAGGGTCCGTAAATATCGGCATCGAGTACACCGACTTTGGCGCCCGTGTTGGCGAGCGCGATCGCAAGGTTCGCGGTCGCGGTGCTTTTACCGACGCCGCCCTTGCCGGAGGCGACCGCCACAATGTGGCGGACGTCTTTGAGAAGCGCCGTGCGCTTCTCGGGCGCGCCGCGTGCGGGTTGGGCCGTCATCGTGACCTCAACCGCGGTGACGCCCGGCAAGGCGGACACCATATGTTCGCACTGGCGCTTGAGGTCTTCTTTTACCGGGCAGGCCGGCGTGGTCAACTCAACATCGAAGACGACCTTGCCCTGGTCAATCACCAGATTTTTGACGAAGCCGAGAGCGACGATGTCGCGATGAAGATCGGGGTCCTGAACATGACGCAACGCGTCGAGGACTAAATCGGTGGTCACAAGTGGAGGCATGGGAGAGGAAAGATAGCTGTTGTGAGCGGTCAGGTGTCAGCGATCAGCTTACCGCATTAAGCCTGATCCATTTGATCTCGTGGTTCGCCATGAGTCCCTCGCCATTAGCCATCAGCCATTAGCCATTAGCCAAAAATTGAATCCTGACCGCTGACTGCTGACTGCTGACTGCTATTCCTACCTTGCCCTTTATGTCCAAGCCCCCCCCGCGCAAATCATTCGGCAAACCTTCCGGCAAATTCTCCGGCAAACCCTCTGTCCCCGACGACGACCGTAAAAACCGGTGGAAATTCGGCCAAAACTTTCTGGTCGATGAAAGCGTCATTCGCGGCATTTGCGAAGACGTGCATTCGAACCCGAATGATTGGATCATTGAAATCGGTCCAGGCCAAGGGGCGCTCACACGTCGCCTCGCCGGGCGTTGCCGTAAACTGACGGCGCTTGAAATCGACCCCAAGTGGGTCGAGCATCTCAACAACCACCCGCAGTGGGGCAACCTCGACGTCGTGGAAACCGACGCCACCCGCGTCGATTGGGACGACATCCTCGACAACCATGCGCCCGAGCCCGGCCAAAAACCGTTGATCGTCGGCAACCTGCCCTACAACCGCGCTGCGCCCATCCTATTGGGCCTATTGCCGCGCCTGCAGCGCACAACCTCCCTGCAAATCATGGTACAGCTCGAGGTGGCCAAACGCCTTTGTGCCAAGCCACACTCCCGTGACTTCAGCTTCCTCAGCGTGATGGTGCAGAACTGGGCCACCGCCGAACTCTTACTCAAAGTGGCTCCGGATGCCTTCCGCCCACGGCCCAACGTCTGGTCAGCCACCTTGCGCCTCACACCGCGCGAAGCCCCTATCTGCGCGGATGCCGGGTTTAAACCCTTCATCGATCTGGCCTTCTCGCAGCGCCGTAAAATGCTTTCGAACGTGATGGAAGCCTTTTATGGAAAAGCCAAGGTGGCAGACCATCTGACCGAGCTCGGACTTCGCCCCGATTGCCGCGCCGAGGATCTTTCGGTGGAAGAATTCGCCGCATTGTTCGCGCGATTGGGCCCGATTGCCGTCCGCTAGGCCCAAAACACGGTAAAACGTGCTGGGGGTGGCTCTCGGTCCTTCTGGTATTCCTTGAACCCCCCTCGAGGTCAAAGGGAAACGAAGACATGTGTCAAATCGAATACTCCTCGATTTCACCCATTATTTCGAAATAATGACATTCGGTCAAAATTGTGAAAATTCAGGCCAAAATTCTTGATATTCGGGTGGAATAAGACGGAGGAACCGACTATATTTCCGTGACTCCAAAGCTGACCCTGCGTGGTATGCTTCTTGCTGAATTTTCAGTCAAAAGTGACACCGGGACGCGGAAACATCCATGACTTTCGACACAACAGACGAAACACTCAAGCGGTATCTCGAAGATATCCGCAAAACCAGCCCCATCGACCGCAAGGACGAGCATCGCCTCTTCCAGCTGTGCCGAGAGGGTAATCGCGCCGCGCGCGAAAAGCTCGTTTCCGCGAACATGCGTTTCGTGCTCAAGGTCGCCCTTCAATATCGCGGCTGCCCCATCCCGCTCCCTGACCTCGTCAGCGAAGGCGCCATGGGCCTCATCCGCGCGATCGAAAGCTTTGATCACTCACGTGGTCTCAAGTTCATCTCCTACGCCGTGTGGTGGATCAAAGCCTATATCACGCGCGCCATCAACGAGCAGGGCTCGCTGATTCGCTTGCCCGCGAACCAGCACTTGCGCGTGCGCAAGGCGCTCAAAGAAAAATCCAAGGGTAAGGAACTGTCGGACGATATTCGCGAGCTGATTCAGCTCGGCGAAGCCGGCATCAGCTTCGACGCCCCGCTTAAGACCGACACGAAGACGACCTACCAGGAAGTTCTCGCCGACGAAAAAGCCGTGAACCCCGAATCCGAAGCCGAAATTCAGGCTGTGGAACACCTCGCCAAGGACTTGCTCTCCGAGCTGCCCGAGCGCGAGGCTCAGGTGATCAAGGGCTTATTCGGCATCAATCACGAAGCGCCGCAAACGCTGCGCGAAGTGGGCGAAACGCTGAACATCTCGCACGAACGCGTGCGCCAGTTGCGCGACCAGGCCTTGCGCCGCATCCGCCGCAACAAGAACAAAGACGTGCTCCGCGAGAAGTACGAAGGTTACCTGCAGGCGCTCGGGACCTAATCGGTCCTACGCTACGGCAACAAAAAACCCACCGGACACCCCGGTGGGTTTTTTGTTTTCGGGTACACCATTCTGATCCAACGTATTTTGACGCGTTATGCCGCCGCGAGAGCGAGCAGCCCAAGGCACCGTGACGCAGTCGTACTGGTAGTACGACGAGGAACGGCAACGCAGGGATGCGACGCTCGCAGCAAGGCAGAACGCGTCAAAAGGGTGTATCCGCGGTGGCGTTTAGTACCGCGCCCGACAGGCCATGGAAGGCCATTTCGATGCGGAACAAGAACATATCCGGGCGCCGGACACGCACACCAAACCCCCAAGAATTGCGAAGGTTGGCGCCGAAATCCAGTTCTGACATCGAGGGCCCAAATACGCCGTACTCGTTGAAGATGGTGCCGTCCATGATACGCAGCATGGGGAATCGATATTCGGCACTGGTGGCCGCCACGGCATAGTGCCGATAGCGTGATCCCGAGTACGCGCGCAATGGCGTTGAATTCCCCAAACCCTGCAAACCATAAACCGGCATGCGATTCCCGTCGACCTCATGGCTTTGACCCGCCACCATATGGAACACCAAAACTTTACGGGAAAAAATTGCCTGACGCAAACGCTGGTATTCCAGTTGCTTCACGAAGCGATCGACGGACGCGCCACCAAGCGCACGCTCTTCGCGCGCCGTCAGTTCGTATCGCTCCGCCCCCAGCTTGAAGTATGTGGTGTAGCGCGCGCGCCACTCATGAAAGTCGTGCTTTTGGTCGACATCGTGGTAATACCACAACGCCTCCAACCGGCTCCCATCGAGCGGGATGTTTTCGTTGGTGCGGGTATCGCGCACGAGCCCGACTTGCCACACGCGATCGAATAAATCCTGTCTCAACCCGCGAGACGCACCGGTGGCATCGAACCCGCTCGGCGTATCAAAAAAATCGGAGGTGAGCGTGTTGCTCGCTTGATTTGAAAGCGCCGGAGGCGCTTCGTCAAATCGGTTATTGGCAAAGGTGAATCCGAAGCGCGCTCGAAAGTCACCGAGGATGGGGTAATCAAACTCCGTCTCATAGCTTTCGGAATTGAGCGCGTAGACGTAGGGCAGGTTGACATCAGGCTGGTAAAACGTGGCCGCCTCTTGTCGGTTCAAACCAAACGCCACCTTACCGTTCCAACGCGAGTCCCAAAGTGACTTTGAGGAGTAAAACGTGCGCAGGCGGTAGTCGCCGTTGACGTAGTACGAGAGGTAGGCGGTAAGCTTATCGTTCTGGCGGCCGAGGGGAGACCCCTCGCGCAAAGTCACACCGGTGCGCGAGGATGTCCCGGAGGCGAGGCTCAACGTGGGGTAAATGCTGAGGTCTTGTCCGGACCCAAACTGGAATAACCCTGTCGCCCGATCGATGACGTTCTCTTCCAAGAAATACCGGATCGGAGGCTGGGTGGGGTAGGTGATAAACTCGACGCCGGGAGCGACGATATGCTCCAGAGGCCAGGTTGTGGCTTCCAAAATCGGGTGGGCAATAAAGTCGACAATGCGGACGATGGCCGAGGACGAATCCGAGCTGGATGACCCCGTGGTCGGATTCGGCTCAGAGGTGGCATCGCGTCCGGAGCCTCTCGCCGCGAAAGACGGAGAGGACGCGACGGCTGCAAGCGCCACGACAACACGAAACACCACGCCGAGCGGCGTGGTGTGGAAGGTGCGGCGCGGCCTGAAAGTGTCGTTGGACATTATCGCGCTGAAAGTTACAAGGTCAAAGCCTTAAAATCAGAGCTCAGGTTGGGTCAAAACAACCCGTATTCACCCCATATGAACAGCAAATACGGGTAAAGCCAATGGGAAGCCAATCCCGCCAGCAAACCAAATATGGTGCCGGCCACAATATCGGACACGAAGTGCACGCCGAACAGGACGCGTAATAACCCCGTAGCCACAGGAATCGCCAAGGCGAAGGGCCACAACCACGGGATATGGAGGGCCAACCCCACCCCGATGGCGAGATTGTTCATGGTGTGCCCAGATGG
>JBIIWL010000048.1:0-9860 GCA_044338885.1 Fibrobacteria bacterium | reverse complement strand
AAGCACTTACCTCAATGGAAGCATCCGCCCTCGAAGATCAGACTCGGAGACACCATCGTGAACCATCACCTGTCCCTCCACGATTCGTAGGCGTGTGGCGCGGTCCGTGGTCAATCGAAGCCGCCCCGGCGTAATCGACACGGCGTTCGGATCGTTCAGGCGGTAGTACATGAGTTGCCCCGGAGGCGGTGTCACGGCGCGAGCTTGGTCGGCATTCTCAGGCCAGGTTTCCCACCGCAGCGCATGAACCTCAGCCGGGTTGGTGGATGAACGCACGCCTAACCAATTGACTTGCATTTGCAGCGGCCCGCCTGTGGTCGTCGTGTTGGCCACGCGGTACGCCGTATCCAAGGCTTTGGGCCAGTATTCATCGGATAAAACCTGAGTCGGCTGCAACGTGGTGGGGTTCAGGACCATGATGCCGCGGCCCAGCTGCCAGTGCGAGTACCACTGGGTCAAACGCCCATCGGGCTGCAGTGTCACGGGTCCCAATTGAATTTGAATGACCAAACTCCCTTGGCCGCCAAAGGTCCACCGATACGGCCAACTGGTTGTCTTATACACCACCCAAGCTCCATTCTCGAGGCGTGCGTTATAGGCTTGCGTATACCCACCCGCCACCGTCGAATCGTGTTTGTGATAGCTGATGATCGGACGGTTTTGCGCGTCAAAACCGATTTGACCCCGATTGATAAGCCCCGCAAATTGCGGCACGTTGTCCACGATCACGCCTTGATTATTGTCGAATGAAACCGGGAGCGTCACAGGCACGCCGGTCGCGGTGAGCCAGCTTGTGAGGTTCACGGACTTCATGTAGGAGACGCGATGGGTGGTCGCGGCGTCTGAGGTGGCGCGCCAAAACCAGAACAGGTGGTACCAACCGTCGGGCCCGGCTACGGGGCCGGCATCGTTGTCCCCGAAGTACACGCTGCGCGTGCCGGTTGTGCTCGACCCGGAGAACAAATTGGTGCTTAGAAGGCGCGACCAGGTTTTGGTCGTGGGATTCCATTTGTTGATGAGGTGGTTTCCGCTCCCGCTGCCGCCGTCACGATAAATGAAAACCAGCTCTCCCCCGTTGCCTTTCACAAATACAGGGTAAGTCACACTGGCCTCTTGAGTGCCGATCATGCTCGCGACGTTTACGATGCTATCGATTTCGCCGGGTACGTTTGAACGCCAATACCGCAAGGGGTTGTTGTGCATGTTGCCCGCAAGGTGAATGAGACCTTGCGCGTCCACCACCATGGTGAGTGAGTTGTGGCTATCCCACCCAACGGTCGCCGCCGCACCCGATAAAGTCTTGGTCCGCCACGCCAGCCCCGGAGCCTTAACCCCCACCACAATCTGCCGTGTATTGCCATGATACCAGGCGACATAAACCGTATCGCCCTTGGTCACCATGGTAAAATCAACCGGATGGCCCGACCAAACCGAGCCGACCAGAGCGGAATCGACCACACTGACCCGCTGTTGGGCGGACACGGCGACCGACGCCAGCGACAACGCGCACAGCGCAAGCATGACTTTCGAAATGACGGACGTCAAAATGCGGGGGAAAGCAAAGCGGGTCATGGGGGTGAATCTACCGCAAACCTTAGGGTGATGGCGGAGGAAAAGCCAAAAAAAACGGGGACCCCGAAGGACCCCCGTTTTTCGGAGACTCAAAGCGACGTTAGTCCGCTTGGTTGCGTAAGAACGCCGGGGTTTCGTAATCGATATCCGGTTCCGAATCGGCCTTGGGGTTTCCGAACAACCCGGAGAACAGGTTGTTGGAACGACCCGCAGCGCCGGCCTCTTGCAGCGCCGGGCGCTCTTCCGCGCGCGGCGAAGGCACGAATGCAGACGGACGAGGACGGCTGGCGCTGCTCCCGCCGAAGGGGACCTTGCTCACGCCCAGCTGTGCGATCGGCGAGCTCAGCATGGACGGTTCATCCATGCGCGAACGCGCTTCGGGCACCTGCGGTAACAACGACACCTTGTCGGACGAATCCGAGTCAACGGCATCGGACGATTCCGACGGCGCGCTGGCAAAAGGCGCTTCGGCGACCACGGGAGCCGCCGGAGCGGACGCAAAGGGCGACGGCGCCGAGAACGCAAAAGGCGAAGCCGGTGACGAGGACGACGGCGACTGGAAGGACGTACGGGCGCGGAACGGTTCAGCGGCTACACGAGTCTTCTTGGTCACAGGCGAACCGAACCCCGTGGCGATCACGGTCACCGACATTTCGTCGGTCATGGAGGGGTCTACGACCGTACCCATGATGATGTTGGTGTTCGCGTCCTGACCCACGGCCTCGTAGAGGTAGTTCATGGCCATATCGATCTCGTCGATCGACATGTCTTCGCCACCCGTGATGTTGATCAGCACGCCGGTCGCGCCGGCGATGTTGATATTGTCGAGCAAGGGCGAATGAATGGCGCGATCGGCGGCGATCTGCGCACGGTTTTCACCCGAGGCGCGGCCGGTCCCCATGAGGGCTTCGCCGCCCTGAGCCATGATCGTACGCACGTCCGCAAAGTCGACGTTGACTTCGCCATTCTTGAGAATGATCTCGGATATGCCGCGGGTGGCTGAGCTCAGCACATCGTCGGCCACCATGAAAGCTTGCTTCATCGGCGTGCCCTTGGGCACTACTGAGATCAGCTTCTGGTTCGGGACGACGATCACGGTGTCAGCGGCTTGACGCAGGCTGTCAAGACCCGACGTGGCGTTGGCATCACGAACACGACCTTCGAACGTGAACGGCTTTGTGACCACCGCCACTGTGAGAATACCCATGGAACGGGCCAATTCGGCGACGACCGGAGCGGCACCCGTACCCGTACCACCACCCATACCGGCGGCGATGAAGACCATGTCGGCACCCTCTAGCAAGGCGCGCAGGCGCTCCACATCTTCAAGCATGGAGTGCATGCCCACTTCGGGCTTGCCGCCAGCACCAAGGCCTTTGGTGAGCTCGTTGCCGATCTGAATCTTCAGTTCGGCCTTGCTGCACTGCATGGCTTTGGCATCCGTATTCAGGGCGATGAATTCGACGCCCTGCAACCCACCCTCAATCATGCGATTGATGGCATTGCCACCGGCACCGCCGACGCCGATCACCTTGAGTTTGGCGACCGTCTTATCCTTGTTATCGAGTTCGAACATCATGACTCGCTCCTTGAAAGAAATTGAGGGGAGGGGGGGACAACAAATTTAGTGAACATTAGACGTATCTCTTGAACCAATCGAGAATCTTCGATAAAAGATCGCCTAGACGATCTTTACCCGGCACAGCGGCCTCGTCTTTACCTTCGGCGCGGCGCAGCAAACCGTATTGAACCAACCCCACGCCCGTGGCGTGGGCCGGTGTAGCCGCCGACTCAATCAAACCACCGAAACCCTTCGGCGCGGCAACCTTCACGGGCATACCGAACACTTGTTCGGCAAGCTCTGCGGCCCCGTGCAGCTGCGAGCAGCCGCCGGTCAGAATAATGCCGGCGCCTAAGGTGTCGAGGTAATGGTTCTTTTGCAGTTCGCGCAAGGCGAGCGTAAAGATTTCGCGCATGCGCGGCTCGATGATCGAAGCCAACACCGCCCGACTCACTTCACGGTCGTCGCGCCCCCCTACCCCGGGGACGGGGATGTAGTCGTCCTCACCTTGACCGCCGCGGAGGCAGGTGCCGAAGGCACGCTTGATTTCTTCGGCTTTTTCCAGCGGCGTGCGGATCCCGATGGCCAAATCGTTGGTGACATTGCGACCGCCCAAGCCGATGCTGGCCGTATGGCGGACGCTGTCTTCCACGAACACGATGATATCGGTGGTACCACCGCCGATATCGATGACCGCACACCCCAACTCGCGCTCATCGTCATCGAGCACCGCGTATGAGGACGCCAGCGGCTCAAGCACGATGCCGGCGACGCGCAGCCCGGCCTTTTCAACGCTTTTTTGGAGGTTCTGCACCGAGGTGATGGCACCCGTCACGATATGCACGTCCCCTTCGAGACGCACCCCAGACATGCCCACCGGGTCTTTGATGCCCGGCTGCTCGTCGACGACAAAATCTTGCGGAATGACATGCAGCATTTCGCGATCAAGCGGAATGGCCACAGCGCGGGCCGCCTCAATCACTCGTTCCACATCGGCGCGGGTGATCTCGTTGTCGGAACGCGACACCGCAATGACGCCGCGGCTGTTGATGGACTTAATGTGGTCGCCGGCAATGCCGACGTACACAGACCCTACATCCACGCCGGCCATCAGCTCGGCCTCTTCAACCGCCTTCTGAATGGACTTCACCGTTTTATCGATGTTGATGACCACACCTTTGCGCAGGCCGTCGCTGGGGCTTGAGCCCACGCCGACGATTTGCAACTCGCCGCCAGGGCCAGCTTCGCCGATGATCACCCCGATTTTGGTGGTGCCGATGTCAAGACCCACGATGGGATTACCCATTTATCTTCCTCCCGTTTTGAACACCCAAGCGACGCGACGGATTGGCTTGCCTCTTCGCACTCTCACTCCGACTCCGACCGTTCTCACAGCACATACGCATACCCCTCGACCCGCAAATCAATCGTCGCACCCGCGGCCCAACCCGCTTGTTCCCGGCGCATGAGTTCGGTCAAATGTCCGAGCGAACCGTCACCCGGCGCCGCATAATCAACCCGGAGACGAACCTGGCCGTCTCGCCAATACACATCGGCCTCACCATTTTCGCCTCGGGGCGAAATTTGAGAGAACCCCGCAAAAACCTCGGGGTGCTGGTCACGCACGCTCGAGAGCCAGGCGGCCGTACTCTGGGTCACGCTGCGAGAAATGACTCGACCTTCCAATACCGGCACGTCTTCAGGGGTGGTGCCGGACAGCGGCATCCATTCCCCGCTCGGCGCCAATCCGCGCCACCCGCTGGAGGTGCGGCGTACGGCCACCACTTCCGATTCACGGATGCTGACGCGAAGCTTGCCACCCGGCAAGTAACGCACTGTCGCGGACTCAATGCCGGGCAAAGCCAGTAAAGCCTTACGCGCTTCGCGATAGGGCACTTCACCCGCGCGCAGCCCAATTTCGAGCCCAGCGCGCTCAAGTAACTGTGAGGTCTGCCAATGACGGTTGCCGACAACCTCCAAACGCGCGACGGTCAGAAAGGTGCCACGTTGGTAGGCACGCGACAGCGGCCAGGCGGCCAAGGCGGCCAGCACCAAAACGGCGACCAATACCACCGCAGAGCGGCCGCGCGGAAGACGCGGACGCGGGATGCTCCGCAGCAGCTTGCCTGAGCCGGCCGTGGGGGCTTTACGCCGGCGATTCTTTTTAGCGCGCGAGAGGATCATGCGAGGGCCTCCAATACAGCAGGAGCGAGCGTGCCGATGTCGCCAGCCCCCATGGTCACGAGCACATCACCTGTGCGCAAGGTCGCGGCAATCGTTCCGGCGGCGGCAATCGGATGATGCGCCGTGCTGATAAAGTGCGCGTCCGTATGACCAAGGCGCGTCGCTTCCTCGGAAATGAGGTGCCCCTCGACCCCGGGGAGCGGTGCCTCACGAGCTGGGTACACGGGCAAAATGAAAACGCGATCGCCAGCCAAGAACGCACCGGCGAACTCCGCCGCAAGTTGACGGGTGCGCGAATACAGATGGGGCTGAAACACCACGACCAGTCGGCCACCGCGATCTGAAGCGATGAGACGGGCCGCACGCAAGGCGGCTGTGACTTCCGCAGGGTGATGCGCGTAATCGTCAAAAACTGTGATCCCCTCACGGGCACCCACCAGTTCAAGGCGACGGTGCATACCGGGGAAGGCCGCTAATCCTGCAGAGACGGCCGCAAAGGGAACGCCTTCCTCGAGCGCGAGTGCCGCGGCGGCCAACGCATTGGTCACGTTGTGTGCGCCAAAGACTTTCAGCGATACGCGACCCAGATTTTCACCGTTATGCCAGAGGGCAAATGCCGCACCAGAGGCATCCGTCGTCATGTCACGAGCCTGATAATCACCGGCAGAAAGACCGCAGGTGCGCACACGGCAGGTCAGGCGGTGCGCGATCCGACGAAGCCCCGCGTCCTCCGCGTTGAGCACGGCGACGCCGTGGAAAGGCAGGCGGTTGAGGAACTCCACAAAGGCGTCCTCAATCGCTGACAACGTGCCGTAATAATCGAGGTGATCGGCATCAACATTGGTGACCACGGCCGAAACCGGACGAAGTGAGAGGAAGGCCCGATCGTATTCATCGGCTTCAACGGCAAAGAACTCCCCGCGACCGGCATGGCCAGCCTCACCGTTTTTCCAAGCCGCCCCAACGGCCCATCCTGGGTCAGTGCCTGCTGCTTGCAGTATGTGGATCAACATCCCGGTCGTCGTACTCTTACCATGAGTGCCTGCCACGGCCAACCCGTGCCGACGTCCCATGACCAAACCGAGCAAGTCGGCACGCCGCACCACCGGAATCCCGTGTGCGCGCGCGGCTTCGAGTTCGGGATTATCCGATGGCACGGCGGCCGTAAAAATCAAGGCATCCAGGTCGTGTGTCACGTGCGCCGCATCGTGACCGGTGAATACGGAAATGCCTTTGGCCCGAAGCGATGCCTGAGGCATGCCGTCGGTGCGGTCAGACCCTTGCACGGTAAAGCCGGCGTCGTGCATGACGGCGGCCAAAGCACTCATGCCTGATCCACCGATTCCGGTGAAATGTAGGGTGCGCATGCGGGTGGTGGGCTTCATGCCGGCCTCCGCTTCGCAGGCGTGGGAACGTCGGCAGGGAATGTAGAGGACGCGCGGGACGAGGTTCCGGTGCGGCTGGTACCGGTGGCGACAAAGGGCCGGAGCGGTGTCGTGCGGCGGGCATTGCGCCACACCAACGGTGGGGCCTGCTCTGTGGGTTCAGCGGCAGTGCCGCTGATGTTGAGCAATATCCCCATACCTAAGAGGTTGATGATCAACGAGGTACCGCCGTATGACACGAACGGTAAAGGTTGGCCCGTGGTTGGGAAAAGCTTCACACACACACCGATGTGTACGATGAGATTCAAAGCGATCGACGCCACGACACCGACGGCAATGAGAGAACCAAAGCGGTCGGGGCAATCACGGGCAATACAAAGACCACGCCAAACGATCACGCCAAAAACCGCCATGACCACAACGGTTCTAAAGAAACCCAGTTCCTCGCCCAAAATGGCGAACACCGTGTCGGTAAAGGGCATGGGCAAGTACCCGAGTTTTTGAGTACCCTCACCCAAACCCGTTCCAATCAATCCCCCGTTACCCAAACTGATGAGCGCTTGCAAGCTCTGGTGAGCGCTCTCATTATTGCCCTTCGGGTCCAGGAACGCCACGACACGCTGCAGACGGTAGGCGCTGGAGACCATAAGGACCCCGAGAGCCGGGATGGCGATGGCCCCGAGCATGGCGAGGTGTTTCACCTGGGCGCCGCCGGCGAAGATCATCACAATGGTCACACCGGACAACAACAAGACCATGCTGTAGTTGGGTTGCAGAATGATCAGCAACATGACGAAGCCGGGGATCACGAGCGAACCCATCAGGCCAGGGCCGAAGGTGTGCATCACGTTCGCTTTTTCAGACAAGCGATAGGCCAAGAAGAGGATCAGCGAAAGCTTGGCGAGTTCAGACGGCTGAATACCGAAGACCCAACGGCTGGCACCGTTAAGGTTGGTGCCGCCACTGACGAGAATGTAGGCCAACATCCCGATCGAGATGACAAGGAGGATCACCGATCCCCGCTTCCACATGCGGTACGGAATGAGCATGCCCATAAAAAACACCAGCAGACCCACGATGACTTTTTTGACGTGCTGAGTCAGGTAAAACGATTCGGGAAGACCTTTGACGATCGCAAGAGGCGTCGAGGAGCTATAGATCAGCACCATGCCAAGACCCACGAGGGTCAGCACGCTGATACACAGCCAGACATCGAATTTTAAACCTTTGCGTGCCACAATTACTCCCGTTCCGCCCCGATGCGTGAACCCGAACGAAGTGACAGACGAAGCGCCTCGCTGACGCGCTCCAGACGCATGCCCCGTGAGCCTTTGACGAGTACCGCATCACCCGGTTCGAGTGCCGCAGACAACTCTTCCATCATGAGGTCGAAGTCGGCGAAATGGTGAGCGGCGCGACGCGGCAAACCTTTACCGCGAGCCGCTTGGTTGAGATGGCGACTGGCATCACCGAAGGTATACAGCTCATCCACACCCATCTCAACGAGGTAGTGCCCGATTTCGGCGTGAAGCTTGGTGGATTCTTTACCCAGTTCGAGCATATCTCCGAGTACGGCGATGCGACGTCCGGCAATCTCTTGGGCCGCCAGGGTAGACAAGGCTGCACGCATGGAGGTGGGATTGGCGTTGTAGCAATCGTCCAACACGGTCACGCCATGAACGCGGCGCACCTGCATGCGGTTTTTCGGCACCGGGAACGAGGCGAGGGCCGCCGCGATTTCCGCCTTGGGAATCCTGAGGTGAAGCCCGACGGCAATGGCCGCCAGCGCATTGTACACGTTGTGCATACCCGGAACAGGGAGTCGAAATGCAGTACGGCCAATACGAAATGTCGCACAACCGTCGGGCCCAAGTTTGACATCGGCGGCTTTCACCTGACCACGCTCAACGCCGTAGGTAACCACGCGCACTTTGGCCGGAGCGCGGAAATCACACAGCATCGGATCATCAACATTGAGGAACAACGTGCCGCGGCCACCGGGGAATCCGGCAATAATCGACAGCTTCTCTTCGCGGATCGCTTCACGGCTCCCCATGCCTTCGAGATGGGCCAGACCGATATTGGTGACGACGGCGAGGCCGGGTTTGGCCGTTTCGCTCAACCCCCGAATTTCTCCAGGATTGCTCATCCCCATTTCAAGCACCGCATAACGGTGTGCCGTGCGAAGGCCGAATAGCGTCAAGGGCAAACCAACATGGTTGTTGAAGTTGCCTTCAGTGGCCAAAACCTTACCGGAGCGGCGCAGCACAGCCGCGATCATGTCTTTGGTGGTGGTTTTTCCGTTACTGCCGGTCACCGCAATCTTAGGGATGCGGAAGCGCTCCGCATACGAACGGGCCAACGCCGTGAGCGCCTCTTGGGTATCTCCCACGGGCACATAGACCCGTGCGGGTTTGCCGTTTTGATCTGACCATTCCTTGTTCACCACGGCGGCATCCCCCCCCTGTTGAAAACCTTGTTCCACGAACTCATGCCCGTCGAATCGCTCACCTTTTAAGGCCCAAAACACCTTGCCCGATTTCATCGCACGCGAGTCGATACAGATCTCGACCTTGCGACGCGCCGTCTTTGCATCAGGCTTTCCTTTAATTTCGGCCCCAAGCAATGCCGCCATTTGTCGTAACGTCAGCTCCATGCGACCTCCGCCGACCGTTGTCCCAGCCACCCCGTGATCTCATCTTGATCACTGAAATGGACCTTGCCCGTGGGCAGGATTTGATAGTCTTCGTGACCCTTACCGGCCACGAGCAAGCAGTCCCCCGCCGTCAGGTTGGCGAGGCCATCACGGATGGCATCGCGCCGATCGGCGATGACAATGGCGGATTCCGGGCGTCGCATCCCCGCGCGAATGGCCGAAAGAATCGTGCCCGCCTCTTCGCTGCGTGGGTTGTCGCTCGTGAGGATCACCCGATCCGCCAGGCGCTCGGCGATCTCTCCCATGAGCGGCCGCTTACCCCGATCGCGGTCTCCCCCGCACCCAAACACCACATGCAGGCGACCCGGCGTCAGGGCCCGTAAACTGTTGAGCACGCGTTCGAGAGCGTCAGGTGTGTGTGCGTAATCCACAACCGCGAAAGCTCCACCTTCAATGGTGTGCAAGCTGAAGACTTCATTCCGTCCGGGTACCACGACCTCGG
>JBIIWL010000292.1:0-2798 GCA_044338885.1 Fibrobacteria bacterium | reverse complement strand
CGGCAAAACGGTCTGGCTTGCCCTAGGAAGCAATGTCGGCGACCGTGCCGGGCATTTACGCAAAGCCCTCGAAATCCTTCGTGAAATCACCACGGGCATGTTCCGGGTCTCTCGCATTTATGAGACCGAACCTGTAGGCCCGGGCCCACAAGAGAAATACCTCAACCTGTGCGTACGCCTGACGACGGTTTTAAACCCGCGCCAGCTGCTTGAGTATTGCAAAGAAGCCGAGACCCGCGTGGGTCGGGTGACACGTGGTCGTTGGGAACCCCGCGAAATCGACGTGGATATCCTCGCCTATGAGGGGAGCACGGTACGCGAGGCGGACCTGACCCTCCCCCACCCCAATTTGGCCGAGCGTCAATTTGTGCTGGTGCCGCTCGCGGAAATCGACGCCGATACCATATTGCCGGGCCACCGCGACAGCGTCACGCGCCTCTTGGACAACTGCGTGGCCGCTCAAGGCCCCACCGAAGTTACGGAATACCGCCTATTGCCCGTCGGGTCTGTCGTCTTACCCGATCACCTGCGATACATCGCCATTGAAGGGGTGATCGGGGCGGGTAAAACCACCTTGGTCAAACTGCTCGGCGAGCGGCTCGGCGGTCAAACGCTGTTTGAAGAATTCGAGAGCAACCCGTTTTTAGCGGACTTTTATAAAGACCGGCACCGGTTTGCCTTTCAAACCCAGATTTTCTTTTTGCTCTCGCGCTTCCGCCAAATTCAGGATTACTTCCAGCAACAAGATCTGTTCCGCCCCCAGGTGGTGAGCGACTACATGTTCGCCAAAGACAAGATCTTTGCGACGCAGAATCTCGACGAAAACGAAATGGGGCTCTACCAACGCCTGGCCAGCATGATGGAGCGTCAGCTCCCCAAGCCCGATTACGTGGTGTATTTGCAGGCCGACACCAAAACGTTGATGAACCGCATCAAATTGCGCGACCGCGACTATGAACGCAATATGGATGAAGCGTACATCGAGTCGCTCAACCGCGCCTACAACAACTATTTCCATTACTACGATGCCTCGCCCTTGCTCATCGTCAACACGAACCATATCGACTTCGTGCGCAAACAAGATGACCTCAACCTGTTGATTGATCAAATCTTGAAGGCACCCGAGGGCGTGACGTATTGGTCGCCGGGAGTGGCGCACTAGTAAGGGCGAACAATTGGTCGCCCTTACTCGCGCACCACTCCTCATCATCCATCGCATGAAACGTTTACCGAACCACGACAATGCGATCGGCGTGCTGTTGGCGCTCTTCGTACTGTCGGTCTACCTCCTGACGCTCTCGCCTGCGATCAACACCCTCGACGGCGGCGAACTCGCGGCTTCGGCGGCCACCTTAGGCGTCTCGCACCCCACCGGCTATCCGCTTTTCACGATGCTAGGGCGACTCGTCAGCGTACTCCCCGTTGGGGGCACACCGATTTTAAAGCTGAATGTTTTAACCGCTCTGTGCGGCGCGGCCGCTCTATTTTTCTTTTACAAGCTCTTCCTCGCACTGTTGGTTCAGATCGCACCTTGGCGGCATGAAGAACGCGCCAACACGTCGCGTAAAGGTCGCCCCCCCGAAGCACGCACCTCGCTGACCCCCGAGCGCTTCGCGGCGGCCGCCGCGGTTTTGTCTTTGGCGTTCTCGCGCACCTATTGGATGCAAGCGCTGGCCTACGAGGTCTACTCTCTGCACGCGTTGTTTCTGTCCATCGTCCTGTTGGCCTTTGTGCGTGCGCTTGGTACGCCGGGTGCACGCGCACAGCACGCCTGGGTCTTAACCGCCTATGTGTATGGGCTCGCCTTCACCAATCACTTGATGATGGTCGTGCTCGCGCCGGCCTTCCTGTTTATGATCGCAGCGAGCCCGAACAACTCGCTGATCGCGTTGTTCCAAAAGGTTCCCCCACAGCGACCAAATCACGCCCCTGCGGCGACTGCGCCAACGTCGTCAACGACAGCCGCTGCCTCAACTCTTAAAAATGGTGCGATGGTCGTCGCCTCCTTGTGCGCCGTTTTTCTGTTGGGGCTTTCCGTGTACCTCTACTTACCCGTGCGGGCCGCGCTCGACCCGGCCATGAACTGGGGTGACCCGTCCACAATTGAAAACTTTCGGTGGCATATGACGGGGCGCCAATTCTGGCCTCATATGTTCTACTCCTATGACTTGGCGATTTGGAAATTCGAAGAATTCGCGCGCGCGTTTCCGTCTGAGTTTGGAATCGCGCCCTTGTTGATCGCCTGTGTAGGCGGCCTTCATCTCGCACGCCAGCAGCGCCGCCTCCTTATTTTTGTGGGCTTGTTGGCGGGCGTCTGTATCGCCTACTCGATCAACTACGGCATCACCGACATCGAATCCTATTTCTTGCAGGCCTACGCAGCCGTGGCCATCGCGATTGCCTTTGGACTGCGATCGGTGTTCCGCCAAGCGCCTGTGGGCGCGATGCGGATGGTCGTGATGGTGGTGGCTGGCCTGGCCTGCCTTTCACCATTGGCGGCGCACTACCGTACGGTTGATCTCTCAGGCCAACATGCCGCGCAGGACTACGCACGCAATGTCTTGGAGTCCGCAAAGCCCGGCTCCGTGTTGATCACCGACACCGATGGTCGCCTCACGATGATCGGATTTTATTTGCAATTCGTCGAAGGCATCCGCTCGGACGTCGTGCTGATCGACAAGGGCTACCTCGCGTATCCGTATTATTCCAAACACCTGCAGCGCAATCACCCGTGGCTCGCGGACAACCTCAAATTACCGGTGAGTGCGGGGGGTTTTAACGCGGCGCGGCCCTTAACG
>JBIIWL010000291.1:0-2814 GCA_044338885.1 Fibrobacteria bacterium | reverse complement strand
CGTTCACTATGTATTGAACGCAAACTCAACCGACGTGAGTGGCGCACCCGTCTCGATCCGTGCCCAGCGTGTATCGCGGGTTTCTATGGGGGCCGCGGATTGGCGGAGGATGGATTTGTACAGCCCGCTCGGCGTTAAAATTCATCGGGAGACGGGACGATTCGAAGCCTTGATTCCTGTGCGGCGCTAATCAACTCTCGCAGCGCCCGCCGTCTTCGTCGCGCAACACGGTGATCGTCGGCGCGGTGCCGCACACCGGGCAGCCCGCATCGCGGCTGCCGCGCAGCTCGCGAAACCGCATGGAGAGCGCATCAAAGATGAGCAGACGGTCTGTTAACAGCTCGCCCATGCCCAAGATGTACTTCACCGCTTCGGTCGCTTGAATCGAGCCCAACGTGCCGGGCAACATGCCTAGGATACCGGCATCGGCGCAGTTGGGCACGCTACCCGCTGGCGGCGGGGCACGGAACAAACACCGGTAGCAGCGATGACCCGGCACGTATGTGAACGTCTGGCCTTCAAAGCGCAACATACCGGCGTGCGAGAACGGTTTGTTGAACAGCACGCATGCGTCGTTCACGAGAAACTTGGTGGCAAAGTTATCGCAACCCTCGATGATGAAATCGTAAGGTTCAAATACGCTGGCGATATTGGATGCATCGAGATAAAACGCATGTTCGATGACCGTCACATCGGGATTAATCGCACGCAGACGCTCCGCCGCCGATGTCGTCTTGAGGACGCCCACGGACGGTGTGTCGTGAACTACCTGGCGTTGCAAATTACTGAGCGACACCGTATCACCGTCCGCCACCCCGATCGTCCCTACACCCGCCGCGGCCAAATACAAGAGGGCCGGAGAGCCAAGGCCGCCGGCGCCCACCACCAAAACTTTGGCATCGCGCAATTTCAACTGGCCCTTAAACCCCACACCGGCAAGGTCGAAGTGACGCGCGTAGCGTTGCATTTGGTTTTCGTCGAAGATTGGCATGAGTTTTTGAGAAGTAGGAAGTAGGAAGTAGGGAGGTTGGGTTTATAAGTCTTGGGTTTGTTCGAAGTAAGTTAGGCGTAGATGCGTTCGGTTTTGCATTTCTTCCGACGTCCCACTTTCAACGTCCTACTCTGCCCCATTATAGGTCGGCGTGCTCAAATACCGCTCACCGGTATCGCAAATCACGGTCATGAGCGTTTTGCCCTTGAATTCAGGGCGCTTGCCGATTTCGCCGAGTGCGTACACGTTTGCGCCCGATGAGGGGCCTGAGAGGATGCCTTCTTCGCGGGCCAGGCGGCGCGTCATCTCTTTGGCCGCTTCGTTGCTCACGGGGAAAACTTCGTCGATCACGCTGCGGTCCAGTACTGCGGGTATAAACCCGGCGCCGATGCCTTGAATCTCGTGCCAGCCGGCTTTGCGGCCAAACAGTACGGCTGAAGATTCCGGTTCCACAGCAATCACGCGCAGGTTCGGATTTCGCTCTTTGAGAACGGCCCCCACGCCCGTGATAAAGCCGCCGGTACCTACGCCAGCCACGATCACGTCGAGGTTGCCGGCCGTGTCGGCCCAGATTTCTGCGGCGGTCGACTTGCGATGTGCGGCGGGGTTGGCAGGATTGTCGAACTGCTGGAGCATGAAGCAATCTTTGCGCGACTTCAGAATTTCGCGCGCCTTGTCGATGGCGCCGGCCATACCCAGGTGGGCCGGTGTGAGAATCAGTTCCGCACCGTAGGCTTGCAGCAAGTTGCGGCGCTCGGCGCTCATGGATTCAGGCATCAGGATCAGCGACTTGTAACCGCGTACGGCGGCGATCCACGCGAGGGCGATGCCGGTGTTGCCCGATGTCGGTTCCAGCAAAGTCATGCCGGGTTTAAGCTTGCCTTGCGCCTCGGCTTCCATGATCATGTTTAAAGCGATGCGGTCTTTCAGTGACCCGCCCGGGTTACGCACCTCGACTTTGGCGAGGAAGAGCGCGTCGTGGTGAGGCACGACTTTATTCAAGCGTACCAACGGTGTACGGCCTACGAGGGCCGTCATGTCGGCGTGTACGGTCATGCCCGCAGGGGTCTTAAAGGCGCCCATCTCACAACTCCGTATCGAGGTGGATGCCACACTCGGTTTTCGCTTCGTTGGCCCAACGGCCACTGCGAGTATCGCCATCAACGGGCGGTCTGGTGCAGGTCACCGGGTTGCAACCAATGCTGGTGTAGCCTTGGGCGGCGAGCGGGTGCTCAGGCACTTCCCACATGCGCAGGTACAGATCGACCATTTCATGCGGCCAGTCGGCGAACGGCATGAACTTGATCTTACCGCGTTGTACGGCCACAAACGGGGTCTCTTTGCGCGTATCGGCTTGGTCGCGGCGCAGGCCCGACATAAAGGCCGACACATCGGGCAAAGCGAGAAAGCGACGCTGAACCTCAACCTTGTTGAGGCCACAGCAGGCGTCGATGTTGGTGATCCGCGTTTCGCCGTTTTCTTTCACTGCATACTGACGGCGACCGGGGTTATCGGACTCCACCGTCTCTACGCGTAAGTTCCACGCCTGAACCAGCGTGTCACGGTACATGAGCGTTTCGTCAAAGTGAAACCCCGTGTCCATAAAAAACACGCGTGCGGGAATTTTCAATCGATAAAGATGGTGCAGCAAAAGCGCGGCATCACGGCCGAACGATGTGGTGGCAATTAACGTATCGCCAAACAATTCGTAAGCACGGCGGATTCGGGCATCGGCATCAAGTGTGGCGAACTCCGCATTCAATGTGGCCGCGTGAGCGCGCAGTGCTTCTAAATCGGGGTATGCGGCGCCCGGCACTCCTGTG